>JAOZUK010000219.1 GCA_029938715.1 Bacteroidales bacterium
CCCCCTTCAGGGTTCATCATGCTTGGTTTCCCTGCAAGCTGCGCTGCTGCATCAATCTTAAATACTCCATTCATGGCAATTTCTTCTCCTTCATGCAAACCTGAGGATACCACATAGAAGTTTCCGGCTTCAGGGCCGAGTATGATTTCTCGATAAATAAATGAATGAAGTTCCCTGTCCGGAACTTTTACGAAAACTACTGCACGTTTTCCTGTCCAGAGGATCGCTGATTTGGGGATCAGGAGCTGATCTGAACTTTCAGCAATAGTAGATTCTAGAATCCCATTGGCAAACATTTCAGGTTTTAGCTCCATATCGGGATTGCTAACTACAACTCTGACTTGGGCCACACGTGTTACGGGGTCTATAAATGGATCTATGTAGCTCACTTTCGATGTAAATGTTTTCCCCGGCACAGATTGCAATGAAAACTCTATCATGTCACCGGTTTTTATCCATGGCAGGTCGCTTTCATAGGCATCAAACATAACCCATACTCTGGTCAGGTCGATGACCTCAAAAAGAGCTGAGCCCTCAACAACATAGTCGCCTACCGACACATGGCGTTGAGTCACAGTTCCAGTGATAGGTGATAGAATATTAAAAAAGTGAATTGGTTCTCCTTTATTTTCAATATCATCGATCTGATCCTCCGTCAGGTTCCAGAGCTTCAGCTTACTTCGTGAAGCGGTGTAAAAAGAGGGATTTGTTTCCTTATATTTTATTGCTTCCAATAATTCCCTTTGTGCAGTAATGAGATCGGGTGAGTAAATGCTTCCCAGCTTTTGACCTTTAGATACATGTTGTCCTGTATAGTTTACATAAAGCTTTTCTATTCTCCCTCCATATCTGGCAGTGAGTTCTGCAATATTCCGCTCATCCGGCTTAACCTTCCCAAGAAGATATACTGATTTTTCAGGAATTCCTTTGCTCACTATCACAGTCTCAATATTCGCCAGTTCAATGGCAGATTGCGTCATCTGAATCTCACCAGGACCAACATCCTCATCACCCGACTCCTGAGTATTTAAGGGGACCAGATCCATCGCACAGATCGGGCATAGCCCCGGTTCATTTTGCTTAATTTGAGGATGCATTGAGCAGGTATAGATCGTTGCTTCAGCCTCCCCTTCAATAGCATGACTATGTTCGTCATGATTAACTCCACCACTACCAAAGAAATTACTTCCTATGATAATTCCAAGTGTCAGGGTTAGCCCAATAATAAGAGCCAGTTTCCCATATTTATATATTCTGTTTTTTGTTTTCATGATTATAAGTTTTTATTCGCCCATTAAATATTTTATAAATGCAATTGAAGCCTGTTTATCACTATAGGCCTTTTCCAATTCAAGAGAATAGCTAAGCAATCTTTTTTCCATGCGAAGTATTTCTTCAAAGTTCTTTCCGTTGGTCGCATATTCAGTCTCAAGTATGCTTATTGCTTTCTGCGCATATACCTTTTGCTTATTGTATAAGTTGATCCTTCTCTGCCCGTCGATGTATTCGTAATATGTTCTTTCGAACAAAACTTCAAGTGAATTGACCTTCTCTTCCTTGTTTCCAAGGGTAGCATCCTGCATATGAATGGCTTCGTTTACCATGGCAGTGTACTTCTTTCTGTAAAGTGGAATCGTAATCCCAATCTTCGGAAATAAAATGGCATCACGGCCATTATCACCTTGATCAATCATAGTATTATCAGTTTTACCAATAGCGATGTAATCTATCCCTATTGACATAGATGGCAAGCCGGCTTTTCGTGCTGCCCGCTCACTTTCCCGGTAGGATTCCAGTAAATGATCGAATTTTACGACCTGATGATTATTGGTGCGAAGACTGTCCAGTACCTGCTGTCTGGAATATGGAAGATCATCTAGCCATAACGAATCAGGTATAACAACCTGACTTTTATCTTCAACATGAAGAAGGTTATTGAATTTAACCGTGGCTACACTCCATTTATCATTCAGAAGGGCTAGTTCATTTTCCATATCAGCCAGTTCCATCTCTATCCTGAGTTCATCTACTCCTGATGCTTTCCCTGATTCAATTTTGATCAAAGCCAGGTTTTTGAAGGAATTAAGTATCCGGATATTTTCAAGCGTAATATCAATCCCTTTTTTGATAAAATAAAGATCATAATATGTGGCCTTGACCTCAAAAAACAGATTGGACTTGAAATCCTCGAAGGACTCATATTTTGCTTTCGCCTTGCTAACGGCAACATCTTCCCTGGCGTTTAAAGTTCCAAACCAGGGAAACATCTGGGTGAGTGAGATCCTGAATCGCTGCGGCCCATTTCTGGTCTCTACGGGTTGTATGAAATATCCGAAGGCGAGCTGTGGATCCGGCAGCGTACCCACTTGGGGTACAAGCTCCAAAGAAGCCATGTATTCACTGAACCTTGCTTTCAATCCCGGGTTGTTATTGGCCGCAGTTTCAAGGTAAGATGTCAGTTCTTCCTGGGCAGATAAAACTCCACTGATCAGGAACACAATCGCCGAAATTAAGTTTTTTATATTCATCTTACACCTCCCTTTCTTTAATTATATTTCTTTTCAGTTTTCTCTCCTGCCACATGCTGTATAATACAGGAACAACGAATATCGTTAGAGTTGCTATCAACATGCCTCCAACCGTTGGAATTGCCATGGGAACCATAATGTCTGATCCCTTTCCCGTAGAGGTAAGTACCGGTAACAAGGCAATAATTGTTGTTGCTGTTGTCATCATTGCCGGGCGAACCCTCTTCATTCCTGCTTCTGTCACCATTGCTCTGACCTCTGCTATTGAAGTTGGCGTCTTTTTGTCGAACAATTGCTTCAGATAGGTGCTTATCAGGACACCATCATCGGTGGCAATTCCGAAGAGAGCAATAAAGCCCACCCACACCGCTACACTCAGATTGATGGTATGTATCTGTAGCATGTCCTGCATATTCACCCCGGCAAGGGTGAAGTTTAAAAACCATTGCTGGCTATAAAACCAAAGCATGATAAAGCCACCTGAAAAAGCGACCAGGATACCTGAAAAAATTAAAGCAGCTCCGGTTACTGATCTGAATTGGAAATACAGGATAAGGAAAATGATAATAAGAGAAATTGGAATAACGATAAGGAGGCGCTTCGTCGCCCGGATTTGATTTTCATAATTGCCGGTGAACCTATAATTCACGCCTGCCGGTATCTCAAGTATTCCTTCTTCTATTTTATTTTGTAAATATTCCTGGGCATTTTCAACAACATCTACTTCAGCAAATCCCTCCTTTTTATCAAATATCACATAACCCACCAAAAAAGTATTCTCACTCTTTATAAGCTGTGGACCACGTGTGTAAGTAATATCTGCCAATTCACCAAGTGGAACCTGCACTCCTGATGGTGAGGGAATCAGTATCTTTTTAAGATCTTCCGGGTTGTCACGATATTCCCTTAAATAACGTACCCGGACAGGAAAGCGTTCTCTTCCCTCAACCGTGGTAGTAAGTTGCATACCTCCAATGGCACTGCTGATATGGGTTTGAAATGCCTTTACACTAATTCCGTATCGGGCAATGGCATCCCGGTTGATATTTATTTCTAAGTATGGTTTGCCAACAACCCGATCAGCAAACACAGACATGGGTGCAACACCTTCAACTTGTTTTAAATGGGTTTCAAGTTGGAATCCGACCTTTTCAATACTTTCCAGATCAGGACCGAATACTTTGATACCCATTGGTGCACGCATTCCTGTTTGCAACATCACAAGCCTTGTTTGAATAGGTTGTAATTTGGGTGCTGAAGTCAGTCCAGGGATATTGGCACTTTTCACGATCTCATTCCAGATATCATTTTGAGATTTAATATGATCACGCCATTGACGGAAATATTCGCCCCGGCTGTCAGGAATCAACATATCCGTATCAACAATCCTCATTTCATCTCCATCAGGATCATAGCTAGTGCTATCTTTCAGTATATAGTTTCCCTCCCAATTGACTTTGAAACGCATTCTATGGCCATCTTCATCAAGGATATATTCTGGTTTATAATTAATCACATTCTCAAACATTGATATGGGGGCAGGATCAAGCGCGGAGTTAACTCTTCCCCATTTCCCAACCACATTTTCTACTTCAGGGATCGCATTCACCTTCATATCGAGAATCCGGATAACTTCCAGGTTTTCCTCGATACCTGAATGCGGCATTGTGGTAGGCATCAGTAAGAATGATCCTTCATCCAGGGCAGGCATAAATTCCTTCCCGATTCCCGGGAAAGCCTTGTCGATGGCAGACATTGCCGAGGAATTTCTAAAGGACTCAGGCAAGAAACCAAGCAATTTATCAGCTCCCTGCCATGCGAGAATCCCAAAAAGAATAACTGCGATAGGCAAACTCAGGAATTTCCATTTATTAGCAAGGGCCCAATTAAGGATCCTTGAGTAAAAGAACACCACCAGCATAAGTATTGCAAGAATAACGGCAATAATTATGATCACAAAAAGAAAGTTACCAAACTCACTGTTTTGGGTTCCCAGGGGCATCCATGCCTTGTTGAGAAAATATATCACCGCAGCCAGTATGATCCCAATATTTATTATGTTGAAGTATTTCCGATGATTTCCTTTCCATTTATATTGGAAGACGTTATTGATTCCATAGAGTATCAGCGCAAGAGCAATAACATATCTTCCAAAAAATATGAAAGAGAAACCTGCCAACACCAAAACAATGTACAAGGCTTGGCGGATCTTAGCCCGATTCACTTTTATAGAGAATATGAGATGAGCTAAGGTTGGGATAATGACTAATCCTATCAGCAAGGCTGATAACATGGCAAATGTTTTCGTATATGCCAATGGCCTGAAAAGTTTTCCTTCCGCAGCTTCCATGGCAAACACCGGTAGGAAGCTCACAATAGTAGTTGCTACAGCTGTAATTACAGCCGGAGCCACCTCTATGGTTGACTCATATATTACATGAAGTAGCTGCTTGCCGGAAGCACCCTTGTTTTCCGGTAAATCCTGATGCCTGATTATATTTTCAGTGAACACAATGCCAACATCAACCATAACCCCAATAGCAATAGCAATCCCTGAAAGTGCAACAATATTAGCATCCACGCCAAACTGCCTCATGGCAATGAAAGTGATTAACACTCCAATAGGCAAAATACTCGATATCAGAAACGATGCCCGTAGATTTATTACAAGAGCCAGTACCACAATGATACTGATCAGTATTTCCAGGGTTAAAGCTTCTTCCAAGGTACCAAGCGTTTCCTTTATTAATCCGGTTCTGTCGTAAAAAGGAACGATGGTCACTTTTGAGGTTGAGCCATCCTTTAAGGTCTTGGATGGTAAACCAGGGGCTATTTCTTCAATCTTACTTTTTACATTATTAATCACCTCCATTGGGTTTGCTCCATATCTTGCCACAATAACACCACCCACAGCTTCTGATCCTCCTTTGTCAAGGCCTCCACGCCGGGTGGCCGGTCCAAACTGTACTTTTGCAACATCCTTTATTCGAATTGGAACATTGTTCTTCACTGTTACGACACTTTTTTCAAGGTCTTCCAGACTTTTAATATATCCTATAGCTCTTACAAGGTATTCGACCCGATTAAACTCAATTGTTCTTGCACCAATATCAAGGTTGCTGTTTCTGACAGCTTGCATTATTTGAGCTACTGTCACTCCGTGGGCTTTCATGGCATGTGGATCAATATCTATTTGATACTCCTTAACAAAGCCACCTATGGAGGCAACTTCAGCCACTCCTTTTGCTGCAGTCAGTGAATATTTCACATAAAAGTCCTGGATCGTCCTTAATTCGTGAGGATCCCATCCTCCGTTTGGATTCCCCTCTTTATCGCGTCCTTCAAGTGTGTACCAGTAGATCTGCCCCAGTGCTGTGGCATCCGGGCCAAGAGAGGGAGTTACACCTTCAGGCAGGGTTCCTGAAGGTAAGGAATTCAACTTTTCCAGGATCCTCGTCCTGCTCCAGTAGAACTCTATACCTTCCTCAAAAATGAGATAAATGCTGGAAATTCCAAAAATGGAATTACTTCTTATGGTTTGTACACCCGGAATACCCAGAAGTGCAGTGGTCAATGGATATGATATCTGGTCCTCTATATCCTGAGGAGAGCGCCCGGGCCATTCGGTATAAACGATTTGCTGATTCTCACCAATATCCGGAATTGCATCTACCGGAACGGGATCTTTTGGTAAGAATCCTGTTTCCCAACTAAATGGGGATGATACTAGGCCCCATGATATCAATGTGATAAACACAAGGAATACGACCAGCTTATTCTCTAAGAAAAATTTGATTGTTTTATTTAACATACCAATAAATTATAGTCATTATGAAATTCTAATTATTAGATGGATGCAATAGACCCTTGTCCTGAACAAGAGGATTGCCCATAAATTAAAATTCAAATGCTATAAACGGTATGACTGGATATGTGAAAGGTATGAACCTGTCTCTCGTGGCGGATGAAAATCGAAAGAATAAACAACCCTAACAACTTCATCTACACCCTTCATTTCGTGCAAAACATGAATTGAATAATCTGCAAATAAATCAATTGCGATTACATCATAATCCAGATGGGTATTTGTTGAGAATATATAATCAGCAGTAAATTGAATTACATCTGATTCATCGTCACAGCAATCACTGGGTATTTCACAGCATGAATCGGCATCAC
>JAOZUK010000593.1 GCA_029938715.1 Bacteroidales bacterium
AAAAGGGTGTTGAAGAGAGTCGGCATTAACCGAACAAATACAGTGACATAACGCACGAAAGCCTCTATAATAAAGTAAGGATCAAGCAATGTTCTTTACATCAAAATGGAGGCTTTCATGCATCATAAAGATATCAAGAGAATTATCAAAAAACAACTTAAATCACAGCACCCAAACTGGAAACGCTTAAAACGCAAAATAAAGAAAGCGATCGCCAAAGAAGTGCTGAAAGAGGTAACAGCCACATACGACTTCACCAATGCGGTTACTATTCCAAAGGAGGATTTGCTTGGCATAGAAGAGCAAGCTCCCACACAGGGCATTATATCGATTCAGGACATGGCAAAATATATAAAAAAAGTTAATGAAAGCAGTATTGTAAGGTATAATAGCTACAAACGTTCACCAATTTATATAAAAGACGAAGAACTTCGATATATTGATGAGTTACTCGATGACGGAATCCTTAAGAGGATACTTGCTTATGATGGATATAATCCTAGTTTGCATGATGTTTTTCCCGTTAACATGTTTCGTGCAGAGCTACTCAAGGCAATCAAATATCCTGAAATAAGTTACCGTAAGTTCTGTACAGTGGAATACTTGGGGTTGGATCGTAAACAAAACAGGGTCTTTTGTGGATTATCGCTGAGCGAAAAAACCATGATCGACCATACACAGCTTTGTAAGTTTAGGTCGAATTTAACGTTTGTTCAGCAAGTTAATCTTATGGTGTATATTCTTCATCATTTTAACCAGTCTGGGCTTCTTGGTGATAATGTGATACACGGCATTGATTCCACAGAATTAGCAAGTGATTGTAAACTTCCTTTGGCAACTCTGGAAATAAAAGGAAAGAAGATACGTATATACAGTGATATCGATTGTGACTGTGGCCGTCGTCGTAATAAGCGAGATAAATCAGTCTACGTTATTGGCTATCGCTTGCATACCTTAACCGCCATTGATGCAAAGACAGGCCATAGTTTTCCTCTTGTTTCCTTACTTTCTCCGGCTAATCACCACGATAGCCACTTTTTGCCATTTGTAGTTAATCTCGCACAGGCAATGGGGATTGATATGCAACTGATTACTGCTGATGAAGCTTACCATGACAAAGATGGATCCTTGTTTGATAAAACAAAAGTAGTTGTCACAACACCGCCTTCTTCCAAGGTTTTGTTGCCAGACAATGTAGATGCTGAAACAGGCAAAGTTTTTTGCCATGAAAATTGTTTAATTCCCATGAAACATCTTGGAGTTAATGAGCAAGAACACGAGTACAAGTGTAATGCAGATCAGGGTGAATGTTCTCATTGTCGTTCATGCTTTCAAGGCCGTTTTATCCCAGTGGATCGTGGTTTGTTTCAGAAAATCCCTTATCATGCTCCTGGGTTACAACAGGCGCACGACATACGAAAAAATTGTGAAAGGCCATTTAATCTCTTGAAAAATCAAACAGGTATGGAAAATGTCCGGGTACGTAGCCAACATGCGACCATGGCTCGATGTACGCTGGCATCAATTGCAGTCTTATTGATTGAAATGGCCGGTATTCGACAAAAGCAGCCTTCATTGGTGCCAAAACAGAAGAAGATGTTTAAGATGAAAAAAGCAGCTTAGCTGCTCAACCTGTCCATGAAGCGCAGTAATACAGGAACTTAGAGATTCGTCCGTCCACTTTTTTAAACTTTGATAGTCAGCCGGCCAGGCAACCAGGAACCATTCTCATCGTATAGGCGAGAAGTTCAAAACAGAGCTGACGGTATTATGACGTCAAACAAGAGGAAAGGAAGGTAGGCGAAAAAATGCTGATTTTTCAGCTTTGGGTAACAAAAATCTGGTTTTCAGGGATCCGTTTCAACACCCTT
>JAOZUK010000220.1 GCA_029938715.1 Bacteroidales bacterium
TTTTTGGGGCATATTGAGATGAACCTTTCAGTTAAGTTACAGAATTTATTGCTTCCTCGGGTAGGGCAGATTCATGTTGTCCAGAATAGCCAGGAAACGGGCGCTGTCGTGAAGGGCTTCAAAGCGTGTCCCCGTCCCTATATAGGGCATATTTGGATTGCGAACCTCCAGGCCCTTTTCAAGTTCATCCAGGGCCTTTGAATAGGCGCCGGCCCTGTAGTAGTGTTTGGCCATGGCTATGAACCTGTGACTGTTCCCGAGCTCTTCAGCATAAAATTCATGGAGACGGGCGAGTTCCTGGTAGGCTGCCAGTCTTCCATCCTCCCTGTAGAGGGAATCCAGGTTGGGAACCTTAGTTTCTCCCAGTCTTTGAACCAGATAGCTTTCATGCCTCTCCAGGGATCTTTCATATTGCCCGGTATTATAGAGCGCTCTTCCCACCTGGCCCCGGGTGAAGGAATGATCAGGATCGATGGCAAGTGCTTTCTCAATGTATTCCAATGCAGCTTCGTTCTGCCCGTCTCCCTTAAGAACAACAGAATAAAGGGCCAGGACCAGGGGGTTCTTAGGATCCAGGTTCAGGGCAAGTTTTGCTTGGGCCAGGGCCTCATCCATTCGCTGCAGGCTCATCAGCAGATGGGCATAATACATCCTGGCCATGACATGGTTCGGGTTCATGGCCAGGGCCTGAAGCAATTCTCTCTCCCCCTTCTCCCATTCCCAGTCCGGCCAGGTGAAGATAATGCCGTATATAAAATGTGAATCTGCGAAATCTGCCTCCAGTTCACGGGCCCGTACTATACTTTCATTAATAAGCTTTCGTCCCATCTTTGTCTCCACCAATCCCATTTGCATTTTTCCGACCCAAATATTGGCTATGGCTGCATGGATCGGAGCCCATTCGGGATCCTTTTCCAGGGCCAGATTCAGAAATTCGTAAGCTTTTTCCAGGGCCTCGCTGCTCAGATCCCCCCAGTAGGCATAGCTCCTGATAAATGCATCAATGGCATCACGGTCGGCAGTCCTGTCTTTGGCCAGGACCTTTTCTTCATTTTCGGTCAGTTCTATCCGGACCTCCTCGGCAATCTGCTTGGTCACCCTGTTATAGAGGTTCAGGATCTGGCCCTTGTCCTCCCTGTATTCGCCCACCCACAGCTGTTCTTCATCACCGGTAGTGCTTACAAGCCCGAATTGCATGAATACGCTGTCCCCCAGGCACATCACAGTAGTTTCCAAAACCCCATCCACATTCAGCTCACTAGCAATATCTCCCGCTGACATATTTATTTCTTTATAAAGCCTGGAAGAGGTCACTCCTACAACGCGCAAACCGCTCACCCGGCCCATATCACCAATTAACAAGGAATGCATACCGGCCACCATATTCTCCAACTGATCATCTCCGGTATAATTTTCAAAGGGAAGAATTACTATCGACTGGATATCACCGGCCCGCAACGATCTGGGACCACCCACAATGTTGAGGGTTAAGAGTCCAACGATTACTACAAAACTTACATAGGTGGCGATACGCCAGGCATTGGGGACCTTGAGTTTGGATTTATCACCAACCTCTTCGACCGGCAAAGTCTTCTCAATTCCCTCGGGGGTCAGGTCATAGATCCAGGCCAGGATGACGGCCAGAGGAAATCCCACTGTCAGGACCACCACCACAATAGTGGCCAGATTGGGTGGAAGATTTAGTGGCTCAGTCAGATTGTTAACCAGTTCGATGAGCACGAATGATGCAGAAGCATAAACCGTGATCACATGAACGACCCGTCGCCTTTTGAGCTCTTGCCATAACTGTGAGAGTTTGCTGGTTTTTTGAGGCATGCTTTTCAGCAGTTGGTTATATGCAAGGTACAACCAAAATATATGTTAGTCAATCAGTCAGTCTCCGGCCCAATTTTTTTGGTTGTTTCCTTCCCAACATATACCTTGCAAGAATGGCTGAAGCTCTTCGAAGACTTTTAGGAATTGTTTTTCTGGTATTTCCAATACTGGCTTTTGCACAGACTAAGATGATTGTGTATGATGGCATATCCGGCATATACAATACAATGGTTCAAGATGACACTCTGGTGATATTAAACCTTGTGCCAAAAAGTCCTGCCCAAAAAGCCGGGATACAGTTTCGCGATCAAATTGTGATGATCAATGATTCTGTAGTTGCCGGACAAGGACTTAATTCAAGGGATATCAAGAAGATGTTAAATGGCCGATCAGGTGAATTGATTGATCTTACAATTAAACGAAATGGTGAGGATTCATTACTTTCTTTTTCTTTCATGAGAGATCCCTATTTATACCAGATCTCAACATATGATTTTTCATACCTTGTTGATTCCCTCGAACAATGGGACATCCATGATATCATGTCTGAATCCCTGGATAGTCTGTTCACCAATCCCTTGATTGCTAAGTGTCGGGTCTACTCGGTTGAGGAAGGCAGCCCTGCTGAGAAGAACGGGATCTTAGCAGGCGATCAGGTGATCAGCCTGGCTGATGAGATGGATAGAGATTATGAATATCATATCAGTCAGAAGAAATTAAGTACGATTACTTCTGATTCTTCCTTCACTATTTTGAGGGATGATTCAGTTCTCTACTTCAATCAGAGACCATCCATGGAGGGTAGCTTAAAGGGGATCAGAAGTCAATTCGACAGGGATTTATCATACCCTTGTGTCTGGCTAAAGATTACCACCGAGAACAGGTTATCCGAGAACAGGACTTACCTGATCAGTTTTCCGGAAATAGAGAAAAAGGATTCTTTAAATCTTTATATGTCCACACCGTCAGGTGAAATTATTGAAAAGAGATCCGGAATTACTATCCCACCTCAAAACCGTGATTTTATTTATAAAAACTGGCGTGCCTTTAAGGTACCTCTGCTCAAAGATAAAGAGCAGACCTTTTACTTCTATTGGAAAGCTGAAGAACACGTTGAGGCCCTGTACATGGATGTTATTGCACATGATACCATAGTCAGTCACGACAGGACAGAGCGGTTAGTACTCTCAGGCTTTTTTGGGATGATGTTTATTATGTCGTGTTTCTTTCTCATCCTGTTTATTGCAAACCGCAGAAGGTCAAATATCTACTTTTCACTCTACATCTTAAGTCTGGGAGTTTTCCTTTTTGTTACAGAGGGCTATCTGGAGGAGTATTTATGGAAGGGAACCGGTTTTCTTGAAGAGGTCATCTTAGGTTCTGTGCCTTTCCTTATTTCGGCAGCTTCTATCTTCTTTCTTTTGCTGGGGATTGTCTATCTGGATCTGAAACAGACGTCAAAATGGTGGTACAGGAGCGTGCTTATTGTGATAGGTTTAATTGGAATAAGATTGGTCGCCCTGCTGCTGGAATCCATTTTTAAATTTAATATGGATGGGGTGCTGGAGGATATCATACTTATCACCTGGGCTGTTTCTATATCGATCCTGCCTTTATCAATACTTATCCTGCCTGCCATAATGAGAATCAGAAATGGGTTCCAACCTGCATGGTACTTTCTTATGGCTAATATTGTTCTGATCCCGCTAGCATACATCACCTTAATGAATTCGGATTTCTCCTTTACTGTTCTGACGATGTATGAACCTGTACTGGGCAAGATCTTGCATGTTTCGGGTGTTTATATTGCAGCTGTTTTACAAATGTTGATCTTCTCCATTGGGCTTGCTCAGAAAATGCGACTTATCGAAAAGGAAAAAGAGATCGCACAGGAGCGGATCATAGACCAGATGAAAGATAATGATAAGCTTAAGGATAAAGTGAACCGGGAACTGGAAGGAAAGGTGAAGGAGCGAACCAGGGAGATCAATGAGCAAAAGGAAGAAATCGAATCTCAACGGGATGAGATCGAAGCACAGAGAGACATGGTATTTGGCCAGAAGAAGGAGATCACCGACAGCATCAGTTATGCCCAGCGGATACAGGCTGCAGTACTTCCCCATAAGGAGTATTTGGATGAGATCATGTCTGATTACTTTGTGTTTTATAAACCCCGGGATATTGTAAGTGGAGATTTTTATTGGATTAAAGAGGTGAAGAGATCCCTGATTGTTGTTGCAGCCGATTGTACCGGGCATGGTGTTCCGGGAGCAGTAATGAGCATGCTTGGGATTACACTGCTCAATGAGCAGCTGGGGAAAAACAAAATTGATAAGCCAGGAGAGATTCTTGATCAGTTAAGGGTCAAGTTAAAAGCAATGCTAGATCAGCAAGGAAATATTCATGATCAAAAAGATGGCCTGGACATGGCTATTGTCATCTTTGACAAAGAGAAGAGGAAGCTTCAGTTTGCCGGAGCCAATAATCCACTCTATCTTGTTCGGAATAAGGGGCATATAAGCGTAAATAAGCCTGAAAAAGATCCGCTCCTGGAAAATGACAATTCGCTTCTGTTCGAACTGAAAGGAGATAAGCAACCCATTGGAGTTCACTGGGAAGAAACTGATTTTACGAGTCAGCAACTGCCGCTTCAGAAGAATGACACAATCTATGTTTTTACCGATGGTTATGTAGATCAATTTGGAGGTGAAAACCGGAAAAAATTTAAGACCGCTAAATTTAGGGAGTTACTATTATCAGTGCAGGGAGAATCCATGGAGAGACAAAAACAGCTGATCGAAAATGCGTTCGATGAGTGGCGCGGCAGTGTTGAGCAAATAGATGATGTCTGTGTAATCGGAGTGAGGATTTAGTGCGTCCGTGATTACTCCTCTGGCAGAGGCAGGTTCATTTTTACCAGAAGGGAATATAAAGCAGAATTTTCTATTTTAAAGGGCTCGTTACTATAGTATCCTGTTGGTAGATAGGGAAGCATGGGATGGTGAGCCTCATAGGCCTTCTCATACCAGTACATAGCTTTTACATCATCTCCTGCCATGGAGTAAAGTTGACCAAGATCCACAGAAAAGTCCCCTGATAACTGCTTAATTTCGGATATGAATTCTAAAGCAGAAGCTTCAAGACCTTGTTGATCATATGTGTTTAGAATCGATGACCTGGTTTCCTCATCCAAATACATTGCTGCAGTCCAGATTTCGAGGGATTGTCGATAGTTTCCCAGAATCGCATAGACTCCAACGAGATTCCCAAGAGCTGCAGGGTGATTGGGGACAATGGATAGCGCCTTTTCACAGGCTTTAAGGGCCTCTGTATAATCTCCGACAGTAGTCCATACCAGGGAAGATAAAGCCTGGATCATGGGATTCAAGGGATCCAGATCCAGGGCGATCTGACAGTGCAATACGGCTTCATCATTTCTTCTCAAACACGAGAGTATATGGGCATAATACATATGGCCAAGTGCATAATTGGGAGATAATTCAATCACTTTTAAGAACTCCTCTTCGGCTTTTTCCCAGTTCCAGGTTGTCCAGCCATTTACCAGACCACTGACATAATGCACAAAACTGGAATGGGGATCCAGTTCGAAGGCTTTGTTCAGATTTTCAAACATATTGGGTATTGTAACCGTAGAGGGGGCCAGACTAAATTGATGGACAGCCACCCAGAAATATGCAACACCCGCATAGGGCAGAGCCCATTCAGGGTCAGCTTCAATGGCTTTATTGAAATACTCCAGGGCCAGTTGAAGAGCTTCGGGAGTGAACTGATCCCAATAGTATTGGCCTTTTAGATAGAGATCATAGGCTTCACTATTAATGGTCCTTGATTCGGCCAGCAGATGCTCCTCTTCCTCTACAGTGAGCTGTACCATCACCTCCTCTGCAATCTTCTTGGTGACCCGGTTGTAGAGATTCATGATCTGACTTTTTTCTACCTTATATTCTGCTGTCCAAAGCTGTTTTTCCTCTGGGAACGGCGTTATAACGCTGATTTGAACGCAAACACTATCGCCATAGCACATGACCATCGATTCAACCACGGCATCTGCATTTACTTCTGCGGCCATTTGTGGCAAGGACATCTCCAAATTCTTATATACACGGGCAGTGGTCTTTGATATGATCCGCAAAGCACTGATCTGTCCCATCTCACCGATCAGAGAAGATTGCATTCCAGCTGCTACATAATCTAATTGATCATCGCCGGTATAGTTGTCAAAAGGAAGGATCAGCAAGGATTGTATATCACCGGCACGTAGTTCTTTTGGGCCTCCGACAATATTAAAGACGATCAGGGCCACAATCACTGCCAGGCTTGCATAGGTGGCTGTTTTCCAGGCTTTTGAATCAGATTTATAAGCACTCTCCGGCAACTCTTCGATGGGTTTGGTTTTCTGAAGCCCATGGGGGGTGATATCAAAGACCCAGGCTATAAAAACATTAATCACTGCCCCCAGCACCAGGAGCCAGAAAACCAGATCGATACTCCAGTCGGGAAAACCCCAGCGGGGAAACAGCATGTTGCATGCTTCCAGGATAATAAAGGCGGTTCCTGCGTAGATTGCCAGGGACCTGAGCACGTTACGCCTTCTTAGCTCTTTCCAGAAATAGGCAAATCTGCCGGGTTTATTTGACATTGGATTCCATTAATTGATTGTTCAGAACAATTCTTCGATGCAAAGGCATTGTGTTTATAACGGGGGTAGCCCCATTTTTTCCTGAATGGCAAGAAAACGGGGATGGTCTGCAATCTCCTCAAATAGATCATTGCCTGTGAATACGTAATGCAAGTCCGCAGCCTGTCGATCCAGTTCATCTT
>JAOZUK010000221.1 GCA_029938715.1 Bacteroidales bacterium
AACTGGTGGTGGAGGAAAAAGGCATCTACTCCATTGAGAAGTTCCTGATTGCCCGAAGGCTTATGTACTGGCAGGTCTACCTGCACCGGACTGTTGTAAGTGCAGAACAGTTGCTGGTAATGATGCTCAAAAGAGCCCAGCAACTGACTTCAGAAGGGATTGATCTCTTTGCCACACCTGCCCTGCAGTTCTTCCTCGAACCGGCAGAAGGGAAGTTCGATCCGGTCAACCAGGATGTTTTTCTGGATCGGTTTGCAGCATTGGACGACAACGACATTCTAACCTCTGCCAAGGTCTGGTGCAACAATCCGGATCTGGTTTTGTCTATACTCACAGACGGGCTCGTTAACAGGAACCTGTTTTCAGTGGAGCTGGATAACTACTCCTTCGAACAGGAGAGAGTGGAAACCTTAAGGAAAAAAGTAGCCAGTCATCTGGGAATTTCAGAAAATGAGGCTGAATACCTGGTGGTTTCCGATAGCGTGAGCAATTATGCCTACAGCGATATGGACGACAGGATTACAATAATAGATAAAAATGGATTTACGCGCGATATCGCAGAGGCATCTGATATCCTTAACATATCTGTCCTTTCTAAAACCGTCAGAAAACATTTTCTCTGTTATCCCCGATTTATTAATGATTTGAAATAATTGAACTTCCATTAAACCAAGATATATGAACTTTACAGCAGCTCTGATTGCTGATTACCTGAAAGGCACGGTAGAGGGCAATCCAGAAATAAATATCAATGATGTGTCCAAAATTGAAGAAGGCAGGAGTGGCACCCTCTCTTTTCTGGCCAATCCCAAATATGAGAAATATATATATGACACCCAATCGTCCATTGTCATTGTCAATGAAAATTTTAAGCCTCAAAAAAGCATAGCCGCGACCCTGATCAGGGTCAAAAATGCCTATGATTCATTTGCTGCCTTACTCAGGCTTTACGAAGAAAGCAAACCACAAAAGATTGGGATTAGCAAGATGGCCTCTATCTCTGAATCAGCCACACTGGGAGAGGATCTCTATGTGGGCGACTTTACTTGCGTTGCTGATCATGTGACCCTGGGAAATGGGGTTCAGCTTTACCCCCAGGTCTATATTGGTGACAACGTAAAGATCGGTGAAAGGAGTGTCCTCCACCCGGGGGTCAAGGTATATGAAGGCACCCAGATAGGGGCTGATTGCGTGATCCATGCTGGGGTTATTATCGGGGGAGATGGATTTGGTTTTGCTCCCAACCAGGAGAACAATTACGAAAAAGTTCCTCAGGTGGGCATTGTAATCATCGAGGATCATGTGGAAATAGGCGCCAACTCCACTATAGATCGGGCCACCATGGGTGCCACCATCTTACGAAAAGGAGTAAAGCTTGATAACCTGATCATGATTGCCCATAATGTAGAGGTGGGTGAAAACACTGTCATTGCTGCTCAGTCAGGAATATCAGGTTCCACTAAAATCGGGGAGAACTGTATGTTCGGTGGACAGGTAGGATTGATCGGGCACCTCACCATTGCCAATGGGGTCAAAATTGCTGCTCAGTCAGGTATTCCCAAAAGCATAAATGAAGAAAATGCTGTAGTACAGGGTTCTCCTGCATTTGATTTTGGGTCCTACCAGCGCAGTTATGTGCTTTTCAAAAATCTTCCAAAATTACGCAAACAGATCAACTCACTGGAAAGACAGGTCACAGAGCTTACATCAATAATGAAATCCTGAATCATCAATTTTTTGTATCTTGCGGCCGTTTATCCAAAAACCTGAAACATAACGAAGTAGAAGTATGGCGGAAAAGCAGACCACTTTAAAAGCACCTATTTCATTTTCCGGAAAAGGATTACATACCGGCGTGGCAGTCAATATGACTTTCAAACCGGCTCCCGATAGCCATGGTTATATTTTCAAGCGTGTGGATCTACCAGATCAGCCCCTTATCAATGCTCTCGCTGAGAATGTGGTGGAGACCTCACGGGGAACGGTGCTTGAAGAGAATGGGGCCAGGGTATCGACCATAGAACATGTGCTCGCTTCATTTGTGGGAATGAAAATCGATAATGTTCTGATAGAAGTGGATGGACCTGAAGCTCCCATTCTGGATGGAAGTGCCATGGAATTTGCAAATGCCATTGAGAAGACGGGGACTGTAGAGCAGGAGACCGACCGGAAGTATTTCATCTTAAAGGAGAAGCTGGAGTATTACGATGAAGAGCAAGGAATCCATATTATCGCTTACCCCGACAAGATTCAGAGTTTAAACGTTCTTATAAATTACAACTCCAAAGTTCTGGGAAACCAGTATGCCTCCCTTGAAGAGGTTAAGAACTTCCAAGAGGAGATCGCCCCATGCCGGACCTTTGTGTTCCTGCATGAACTGGAATATCTGGCACAGAATAACCTGATCAAAGGTGGGGATGTGGATAACGCCATCATTATTGTTGATAGAGAGGTATCCCAGAAAGAGCTGGACCGCCTGGCCGATCTGTTTAATAAACCCCATGTGAAGGTTCAACCCGAGGGGATTCTTAACAATGTGGAACTTCGCTTTGCCAACGAACCGGCAAGACACAAACTTTTGGACCTGATTGGAGACCTGGCACTTGTGGGACGATGGTTCAAGGCTAAAATCATTGCAACAAGGCCGGGACACACCAGTAACAATGAATTTGCCCGGGCGCTAAGGCATGTGATGAAGAAGGCAGCTATCCAGAAAAAAATACCAGCGTACAATCCCAATCTGGAACCCCTCCTCGATATCAATGATATAAAAAAAAGGTTGCCCCATCGTTATCCGTTCCTTATGGTGGATAAGGTGATCCAAATGGATGAAAAGGCAGTGGTGGGGATTAAAAATGTAACCCTTAATGAGCCCTTTTTTATGGGTCACTTTCCCGATGAACCTGTAATGCCAGGTGTATTACTTATTGAGGCATCGGCTCAGGTAGGCGGCATGCTGGTACTGGGCACAGTGCCCGATCCGGAAAACTACTCCACCTACTTTCTGAAAATTGATAAGGTAAAATTCAAACGAAAAGTGGTGCCAGGTGATACGCTGATCCTGAAAACAGAGCTGCTGGAACCCATTCGTCGGGGCATTGCCCTGGTATTTGCTGAGATCTTTGTGGGAAATAAACTGGTCATGGAGGGAGAGCTGATGGCCCAGATCGTAAAAACAAAAGGCAATGATTAATAAACTGGCAAATGTCCATTCAGGGGCAAAGATTGCGGATGATGTGGTGGTGGAATCTTTTGCTACCGTCTATGAAGATGTTGAAATAGGCTCAGGCAGCTGGATAGGACCCAATGCAGTGATTATGAACGGGGCCCGCATTGGAAAGAATGTAAAAATATTTCCTGGTGCAATCATTGCAGGTGATCCCCAGGATTTGAAATTTCAGGGCGAATATACCACCGCAGAAATAGGAGACAATACCATTATTCGCGAATTTGTGACCCTCAATAAGGGGACAAAAGCCAATAACAAAACGGTGGTTGGAAAAGATTGCCTGATTATGTCATATGTGCATATTGCCCACGACTGTGTACTTAAAGACAGGGTGATATTGGGCAGTTATGCTGCTCTTGCCGGAGAGGTGGAGGTAGATAACTGGGCCATAGTAAGTCCGGGTACCCTGGTGCACCAGTTTGTAAGAATCGGCACCCATGTGATGATCCAGGGAGGAAGCAAAGTGGGGAAAGACGTTCCACCGTTTTCCATGGCAGGTCGGGATCCCATTTCTTTTACAGGTATCAACTCCATCGGATTGAGAAGGAGGGGATTTGAAAACGATACCATCTACGCCATCCAGGAAGTATACCGGATCATCTATCAGCGCGGATTGAACATTTCAGATGCCATGGAATTTGTGGAAGCCAACCTTTCAGCCTCTAAAGAACGGGATGAGATCATCCTCTTTATCCGTGAATCCAAAAGAGGGATTATCCGGGGTTATTTCGACGGGAAGGACAACTAGTCGTCCTGTTCACTGGAGTAGGCATTCCAACCCTGGGCCTGAAGCCCGATGGCATTGCCATCATTACCCACCAGCAGAGCTTTTCCAATTTGATCTGTGATATTGCCTATCACACTAACACCTGCAATAGCATTGACTTTATCATAGTCGGAGATGGGAACCGTAAACAAAAGTTCATAATCCTCGCCCCCGTGCAGGGCAGCCACCAGGGGCTCCATCTGAAACTCTTCAGCCACCTGTTTTGTCTCATCCGCAATGGGGATTCGATCATCATACACCTGGCATCCGCATTCCGAAGCTTTACAAATATGCAACAGCTCCGAAGAGAGACCGTCTGAAATATCGATCATGGCCCCTGGTTTAACTCCTGCCTCTTTAAGTTCAAGTAATACATCCACCCTGAGTTCGGGTTTCAGAAAACGCTCAAGCACATAATCATACCCAACCAATTCTGGTTGAAAAGCCGGATCCTCAGCATGTAGTTTCTTTTCCCGCTCCAGGATCTTCAATCCCATGTAAGATGCACCCAGATCCCCGGTGACACAGATCAACTGGTTGTTTTTTGCACCACTTCGCAGGCCAATCTCTTCTTTCAATACAGTTCCTAAGGCGGTCACAGAAATCACAAGCCCTGTCATGGATCCGGAGGTATCTCCTCCCACAAGGTCCACATTAAAACGTTCACAGGCTAGTTTTACGCCTTCGTAAAACTCCTCCATGGCTTCCACTGTAAACTTTCCTGAAATCCCCACCGAGACTGTGATTTGCCTGGGGGCAGCATTCATGGCATATACATCAGATAAGTTAACGACTACCGCTTTGTATCCCAAGTGCTTAAGAGGGGTATAGACCAGATCAAAATGGACCCCTTCCAAAAGCATGTCGGTGGTCACTACCTGGAGGTAGGAACCATGATCTATCACGGCAGCATCATCACCCACACCCAGATGAGTGCTCTTCTGGCTCGGTGTAAATCCGGAAGTGAGGTGGTCGATCAGGCCAAATTCACCGAGCTCTTCAATGGTACGAACTTTCTTTGCTGTCATAGTCGGGGAATGTTAAAGGATGAACAATTCAAATAGGCTGTTGTAATACAAATGTAAGAACAAGTTTTTGTATATTTGCACTCTATTTTAAATTAATCTAATTTACAATTAGTTAGACACCACCACTTACCCAAACGTGAGAAGCTGTGACAGATCAGGAGAAGATATTAAGCGAGGTAACCGGCAGTGATTACAAATTTGGTTTTCATACCGATATAGATACAGAAACCATCCCCAAGGGACTGAGTGAGGATGTTGTGCGTATTATTTCTGCCAAAAAGGAAGAGCCGGAATGGCTCACCGAAACAAGGCTGAAGGCGTTCAGGCACTGGCAAACCATGAAAATGCCAGAATGGGCACATCTGAGAATCCCTGAAATCAACTACCAGGATATTATCTACTATGCCGCTCCCAAGCAGGGAGCCAAATACGAAAACATGGATGAAGTCGATCCCGAATTGATCGACACATTTAATAAACTGGGTATCCCACTTGAAGAACAGAAACTGCTGGCCGGTTTAGCTGTAGATGCAGTGATGGACAGTGTATCTGTTAAAACCACTTTCCAGGACACCCTGGCCGACAAGGGGATTATCTTCTGCTCTTTTAGCGAAGCAGTAAAGAACCATCCCGATCTGATTAAGAAATATATGGGCTCAGTGGTTCCCCATACCGATAACTATTTTGCAGCCCTGAATTCAGCAGTTTTCAGTGACGGTTCATTCTGCTATATCCCCAAAGGAGTTCGCTGTCCCATGGAGCTCTCCACATATTTCAGGATCAATGCCGCCAATACGGGTCAGTTCGAACGCACCCTGATCGTGGCGGAAGATGATTCCTACGTAAGTTATCTGGAAGGCTGTACTGCCCCCATGCGCGATGAGAACCAGCTTCATGCTGCTATTGTGGAGATCGTGGCCATGGAAAATGCTGAAGTAAAATATTCAACGGTACAGAACTGGTACCCTGGCAATAAAGAGGGCGTAGGGGGTATCTATAATTTTGTAACCAAAAGGGGAATCTGTAAAGGGGATAACTCCAAGATTTCATGGACCCAGGTAGAAACAGGGTCGGCTGTTACCTGGAAATATCCCAGCTGCATCTTAAAAGGTCATAACTCGGTGGGCGAGTTCTATTCGGTAGCTGTGACCAATAATTATCAGCAGGCCGACACGGGAACCAAGATGATGCACATTGGGAAAAACACCCGTTCCACCATTATATCCAAAGGGATCAGCGCAGGGAAAAGCCAGAATTCCTACCGGGGATTGGTAAAGGTTTTAAAGGGAGCCGAAAACGCCAGGAACTTTTCACAGTGCGATAGCCTCCTTTTGGGCGACAAGTGTGGAGCTCATACCTTTCCCTACCTGGAAGTAGATAACAAAACAGCCGTTGTGGAGCATGAAGCCACCACCTCAAAAATCGGGGAGGATCAGATCTTCTACTGTAACCAGCGCGGTATTGATACGGAGAATGCCATCAGCCTGATAGTGAATGGCTATGCCAAGGAGGTTTTGAACAAGCTTCCCATGGAATTTGCAGTGGAGGCTCAGAAGTTATTGGCCATCACCTTGGAAGGGAGCGTCGGCTGACGCCGACTTAGTGGGTAGTGGATAGTGAAAAGTGGATAGTAAATTGTAACCCAAACACGA
>JAOZUK010000594.1 GCA_029938715.1 Bacteroidales bacterium
GGGGGCCTGTATTAAGCGTTTTATATACTGTGAGCCGAAACACGCTGAAGCTGACCGCCCAGTTTCCCCCGCTTGGAGAGAATGACAATATGTCTGCAACCCTGGAAGTTAGGGAATCCGGGCGTCGCTCATGGACTGCGATTGCTGAAAGCCGGATCATTGAACCCGGATGGACCATGCCGTTTAGGGTAGAAGGATGGAATGATGCCCTGGATCATGAATTCAGGATCCGTTATGATTTAACAGGTGCCCGGGAAAAAAAGGAGAGATCCTACTACACGGGAATGATACCAAAAAATCCGGACTCCCGTGAGGAGTTTGTCATTGCGGCTTTTACCGGGAATTACAACGGGAAGAGCATACAGGACTGGAGAGCAGGTACGCAATTCTATGATTTCTCACACAACACCATGTGGTTTCCCCATGAGGATCTGGACCGGAATGTGTCATTGCATCATCCGGATCTGCTGGTTTATACTGGCGATCAGGTCTATGAATCGAGCTTTGTTGGTGCAGATAAAAGCGGAAATTATAGTTCTTATCTCGATTATCTGAACAAGTGGTTACTGTTTTGCTGGGCACATGGTGATCTGACACGCAATCTGCCCACGGTTTGTATCACCGACGATCATGATGTGTACCAGATCAACTACTGGGGTGAGGGAGGGAAGAAAGCGCGTGATATGCCTGAAGCAGATAGCTGGGAAGAGATGATCACAATGCTTCCTGATGAATACAAAAATATGACACAGGCCTACCGCCATGACGGGGGTGGTTATGAGATGCCGGCCGATTGGGTAAATATGGTACAAAGGACCCAGTGCAGCCACTTGCCTGACCCGTGGGACCCAACACCGGTACAGCAAGGCATTGAAGTCTATTATTCCGATATGCTCTACGGTGGAATTGGGTTTGCAATACTGGAAGACCGAAAATTCAAATCGGCACCCAGGCCAATGCTGCCTGAGGCAAATGTAAGGAATGGCTTTCCTTTGAACAGTGCTTACGATGTGAAAGATGCAGATCATCCCGATGCTGTGTTGCTGGGGAAGAGGCAGCTTGAGTTTATAAATACCTGGGCCTCCGACTGGAAGGGAACGGATATGAAAGTGGCTCTCTCTGCCACAATCTTTGCCTGTGCAAATTCGATTCCGCCTGGTAAGGAGGGTGGAAAACTGGACCGGCTGAAGAATTTTCCTAAGGGAGTGGAACCTTCCGGTTACTCACCATCAAAGGATTTTGATACAAACGGATGGCCCCAGAGTGGGAGGAACAGGGCTCTCGAGGGCTTAAGAAAAGGGTTTATTTTTATGATTGCAGGCGACCAGCACCTGGGCACCATTGTGCATCATGGAGTGGATGAATGGGACGATGCCGGTTATTCGTTCTGTGTCCCGGCTATTGGAAATATAGCACCTCGTCGATGGTTCACAGAAAATGTGGGATTAAATCATAGGGATGGAATGCCCGGCTATACTGGTAATCATATGGATGGTTTCGGTAACAGGATGAATGTATGGGCAGCTTCCAACCCTTACACAACAGGCAGGGAGCCTGCAGGGCTGTACGACCGGGCAACCGGGTATGGCATTATCAGGCTGAATAAAGCGTCCCAGGAGATCACCATGGAGTGCTGGCCACGTTTTGTAATTCCCAATGATCCAAAATCCGAACAATATGAAGGGTGGCCAAAAACCATTCAAATGTCTGATAATTACGGTCGAGAAGCTGTGGCTTATCTTCCAACTTTCATGATAAACGGATTACAAAAACCTCCGGTGGTCAGGGTTATTGAAGATGCAAGCGGAGAAACTGTCTATACTTACAGGGCTAAAACCAATGCGATCAGAGCAAAGGTTTTTAACC
>JAOZUK010000595.1 GCA_029938715.1 Bacteroidales bacterium
AGTCTTATGACGGCGGGAGAGGATAAGCGCACATCCTTTATTCTTATGTTTATCAACTCCTGCACCCTGGAACCCGTATCGTAGAGAACAGATAAAAGAATAGCATTCCGAAATCCTTCAGTCGTTGACATATTCGGCTGGGAGAGGAGGATTTGCATTTCTTGACCAGTAAGATAGGCGACCAACGTCCGGGGGTGCTTTTTGTTCGGTATCGAGAGTATTTTTTTAAATTCAAACAGATTCTCCGGAGATTCTTTCTGTACGTAGTGAACAAATGAATGAATTACAGCAAGTCGCTGGTTACGAGTTGAGATGGAACATTTTCGTTCTGTTTCAAGCCAATCAAGAAAGTTGAGGATGAGCTCTTTCGACAGATCACTTGCCTTGATTTTTTCTGGTTTAATTGATTTCGCTGAGTCACAGAATATCAATAGCAGTTTAAAGACATCGCGATAAGACGCTATCGTGTGTGTGCTTGCGTTTCTCTGTCCAGGTAGGTATTTTGACAGGAAATCAGAGAGGTATTTAGGGAAATCATTCTCCTTCATTTGTTGGCCCTCCTTCCGGTATGACGTGACCAAATCCCGCCTCTAAACGACTGATAATGTCGGGATACAGATCAGCCGTCAGGCGGAGATAGTATTGCGTGCCTCTGAAATCCGAGTGGCCCATGTATGCTGCCAGATAGGGTAATAGAGTGGTTAATTCTTCACCTGCCAAGACCCATTTTTTCAAGCACTTGACCGCGTAGTTGTGGCGTAAGTCATGTACTCTCGGACCAGCATCGGTATGGGGAATGTCGGCACATTGTAAGTATTGGCGGAAACGACGGTACACTGTACTTTTGTCCGTCTTGCCCTTTCCGGGCGACTGGAATAGGAACGCTGTGTCTTTAGAGTATTTGTGAAAGACATTAATGAATTTACCTATCCTATCGACAAGGCCTGGCGCAATCGGGATCAATCGGTTCTTATAATTCTTGGCTTGATATACGGTCAGAACACCACTGATCTCGTTAAAATCTTTGACCATTAAATTTAACGCCTCAGATACTCTCATGCCGGTTCCATAAAGCAGGCGGAAAAGAACCGGATCAACCAGGTGTCTGTTTGTATAAAATGAATCTTCCCAGGCATCAATGGCGGTAAAAATATGCCTCATTTCTTCTTCTGTAAAAATATAGGGAATATGGGAACATTTTTTAACAGGTGCTGATTTTACTTGTGCAACGTAAACTTCCTGATACCCATGTCGAACCAAGAACAATGCAAAATCCCGCAACAGACGTTCTTTCAAATAATGAGTTGACGGCTGTTCCAGTGACGAATAGACGAAGTCATCCACCATGGATTTTGTTATACGTATCCCTGTGTATCCATTTCTGTCATAATAGCTGTCAAACCTGATAAGCCATTTTTCCTGATTAGCATATTTGTAACCGGTCATCCTTTTTTCATTAAGGAAGGACACCATCATATCTGATAAACTACTGCGCCATTTGTAAATTCTTGTCATAACTAAAGCACCTCCTCAGGATCCAAGGCACACTTTCTCAATCCGTTAAGATCAATCTTGAGATAAATGCTGGTGGTATTAATATTTGCATGGCCTAAAACTTCCGAAATAACTGGAAGAGGGGTTTTGGCTTCCAACATGTTTCTGGCAAGAGTGCTTCTTAAGGAATGTAGGCCGCAATGTACATCGGCAGGCGGAGTAATACCTGCAACTTGCATGTACCGATGTAATTCATTGTAGAAACTCGCATTTTCTCCAAAAGAATCAAAGGGTGCACGGTGTCGAACAAAAAGCCTATCGCATGCGGTTTGAGGCCGACCATTTTTCAAATAATCGATAATGGCCCAGC
>JAOZUK010000596.1 GCA_029938715.1 Bacteroidales bacterium
TTTCATTTATTTCAACCATTTGTATCTCTGCCCGTTCTTTCCCGCTTATACTAGTCATCGTTTTCATTGCCTCTGCATGCCTTCCCTTTGTAACCAGCCAACGCGGACTTTCAGGAATAAAAAAGAGTAGAACGAAAAAAAGTAATGCTATTGGAATCTCCGTTCCGAACATACCACGCCATAATTCCTCAACAAATAACCACCTCCAAATCCCGTTGGCTTCATTTGTAATGACCCCTGCAGAATCACCCGCATGGTTTAAAACAATCCAATCCATAAAAAAGGCCAAAAGAATTCCAAGTGTTATGGAGAGCTGATATATAGAGACCATTTTTCCCCTGTTTTCAGGCAAGGATAATTCCGATATATAAACAGGGGCAACCACCGAGGTGATACCCACCCCGATACCTCCAATCACACGAGCTATAATCAGCATATTAAAAGCAAGACCTGTATCTGATGTCACCCAAACTGCATTGTCGGGACTACCCAAAAATTGTGGTGTTAACATGGAGGCAATAGCTGATACAGCTAAGAAAGAAGCTGCCACAATTAATGCTTTCTTCCTACCAATCCGATCGGTGATTGTCCCTGAAATGATACAACCTGCTATGGTCCCCAGTAAAGCGGAAGATACTACCCAGCCCAACATGGCGGGTGTTAACTGAAATTGCGACTGAAGAAATGAGTTGCAACCAGCAATGATGGCAGTATCGTATCCAAAGAGAAATCCTCCAATGGTTGACACAAAACTTATTGCAATCAGGTAAAGGGATGCTTTGTTTTTATGCTTACTCATATTACAATGGGTATTGTCCATATTTATGTACCGCCTCAATAAAGGCATATACATTTTCAGTAGGAATATCATCATGCAAACTGTGATCAGTGGCAATGATATAGCCTCCACCTGGGGCAGCAATGTCAATACACTCTTTTACTTCGGCGACCACCTCCTCCGGTGTACCGGTTACCATGGTGGTTTTATTATTTACATTCCCAACAGGACATATTTTCCCGGCATACTTTTCTTTGACTATTTTCAAGTCCATACCAGCAGCTTTTTCAACAGGGTGAAATCCATTAATTCCAGTTGCAACCAGATCATCCAAAACATCCCAAATCTGTCCATCATTGTGCATCAGGACCGGTTTGCCAAAAGCTTTTAATCCTTGCACCAATTTTGCAAAAGGTTTCATAAAGAATTCGTTAAAATGTTCAGGCGAGATCAACAAGCCATTTGATCCGCCCCAATCATCTGATATTTGGAAAACATCCACACCTCCGGAATCTACTGCCAGTTTTGCTGAAGCCAAAGCCCATTTCACAAACGCATCAGCTATTTCGTGTACCAGGTCAGGATCCATGAACAGAGCCATTGAAAAACTCTCGAAATCCATGAAATACCAGGTCATCATTGTAAATGGGCCAAGCAATCCAACAACCACTGCCAAACCTTCTTCATTTGCATTCACTGTCTCTTTAAATATTTTCAATCTGGTCTGTGTCTCTACTTGCGGAAGTGAATATTTTCTCCAGTCATCCCTGCTTTTAATTGGGGCATCAATCTGAGCAATAATCGGCCAACCATTCTTTTTATAGGTTACGCCCCATTCATCCTGGTAGATCTCATTTTCATTATGAAGAACATCTTCTATTCCGCAAAATCCATTGAGTGGAGTCCAGATGCAATCGATCCCCAATTTTGCTGCCAGCTTTGCCTGTACTTCTCCCTCATACAATTCAGTCGAATAGCCAAGTTGTTCTTTTAAAAGTTTACGGCTAAAAAGGTGTTCGTAGATTGGAACCCGGTCAGGAGTCCCGCCCTTCATGGCAATCAAAAATCTTTCTCTTGATGTCATAG
>JAOZUK010000222.1:0-2307 GCA_029938715.1 Bacteroidales bacterium
AGGTAAATTACCTCAAATTTATAGGTGCCATCTGACACACCAGTCATTACATAAGTGCCATCCAGATCGGTTACAGTTCCTATCTGAGAACGCAATGCCACTTCTTCACCATTGACTATTTTATGAGTAATAACCACATTGGCAAATGCAAGTGGATTACCATCCTTATCTGTCACTGTTCCCGTAATGGTTCCGGCAGCAAAGGCCATTCCCATTCCTAAAAATCCAACAATAAAAAGAGCAACAAGCTCTTTATAAATTCTTTTTAAGGCCATTTTTTTTGTCTCTAGAGGGTTTGATTGTAAATCAGGAATTAGTAATTCCTTAAGGTAGTAGAGTGTAAAGTTTTATCCAATAATAAGTCTGTTAATGGTTAGTTAAATTTTCATCTATTGCTTACCACTTCAATTCGTCGCGAATTGTTTTGATTAAGAGTTTGGTTTTCACGAATTAAATCTAGGACAATGAACAACTCATTGCAATGCACTTTATGGGAAAAGATTTGCACTTTTTGAGAAAATTAATAAATCCGGCCCTGAAAACCATACATTTTCGAACATTTCGAGTGCCAAATAGTGTATCAAAAGGATTATTCTGTGCATCGCCCCTGATACTTTGATACACTATATTAGTATCAAAATATGACCATTTTGAGAATAACAATGTTTTAACTTCTTTGTAAATGAGACAATATCTCCCCGGACTTCTGATTTTTACAGGAATTATCATGCTTCTTGCGGTGTGCACTAATCCAATTGAAACAGGTCTTCGGGAATCATTTCAAAATCCACCATTGGAATTCAGAATGAACCTCAACCACCATGGTTTTCCTCTGGAGGATCATAAGCAGTCTCAAATGATCAAAGAAAATCTCGAAAACGGATATGGGGGATTTACCATTAATGTTCCTTATGACCATTACCTGACCGATGAAGGAATGAAAGCTACCCTCAGGTTTGCAGAGAAGGCAAAAGATGCAGGAATGGAATTGTGGCTATATGACGAAAATGGTTATCCTTCAGGGAATGCCGGAGACCTTGTGATCAGTGAGAATCCGGCATGGGAGGCCATGGGACTTTTTTTTGATGACACACTTGTAAGCGCGGGTCACCTGAAATTTACCATTCCTCCGGGAACACCCGAAATGGTAATGGCCTATGAGGTGAAAAACGGAGAAGTAAATTATAACAATGGAACGGATATCTCAGCTTATGTGGATGGTGGAGTCTTAACCTGGCGGGTACCTGATGGGGAGTGGAGCATATTCACAGTCACAAAGTTCATTTTATATGATGACTTTCAGGTTTCCAAAAAACCGGGGGGATCTTCGAGTCCACATTATCCTTCACTGATGATCCCAGAGGTAACAGAGACTTTTTTACGCGTGAACCACCAGGTGTATGCAGAGTATATGGGGAATGATCTTGGGAAATATTTTACTTCCACATTTACCGATGAACCTTCACTGATGGCTGTCCCCTTCGAGTGGCACGCCTGGTCGGTGATTCCCTGGCACGAAATATTGTCTGAGACCATCTTTGAACGTTATGGATATCGTCCGGAAGAGAAACTGGTTGCCCTCTTTGTAGATAAGGGTCCGGAGGGACAAAAAGTAAGGTATGAATATTTTCATACGGTGGCCGACCTCATGTCTAACAACTTCTTTAAACCCATCAAAGAGTGGTGCGAAGAACATAATTTTATGTCGGGCGGACACCTGCTTCTCGAGGAGACCATGATGGCCCATGTGCCACTTTACGGTGACATTATGAAGTGCTTCAGGGAGATGCATGCTCCTGGTATCGATATTCTCAGTTGCTATCCGGAGTTTATGCCTGTACACTCTCCCAAGCTGGCCACCAGTGCGAAGGAGCTTTCAGGAGGTATTAGGGTAATGAGTGAGCCCTGTCCCATCATGGAACGCTATACACTGGGTGACGAACCTCCGGTGGATAAGGTAATGGGTCATCTCAATATGTTGATGGCAGGTGGAGTGACCGATTTCAACAACTACCTGCGCCTTACCCGGGCAAATCAGCAGGAGAAGATTGCAGTGAATGAGTATGTGGGCAGATCAGTGATGCTACTTCGGGGCGGGCATATCCGGGCCGATGTAGGAGTGGTATACCCCATTGAATCGTTGTGGACCCGTTTTACACCGGAACCTCTGAAAGTGTGGGACGGTTTTTTTACCGATCCCGATGTAACTGGATGGGATACTCTGGCAGGTGGAGCTGCAGAAGCAGTATTGGTAGAACAAACCTTCAGGAACAGCTCCCGTTTTATGTTTCAAAATCGTTGGGAGTA
>JAOZUK010000222.1:2407-6658 GCA_029938715.1 Bacteroidales bacterium
GAAGAGGTGCTTTCTACCCATCTGGAAAAGGCAGTTCAACTGGAGGATGAGACACTGCCATTGCGGATTGCACACAGGGAGATTGAAGGTAAGGAGGTCTTTTATATCATCAATGATTCTGAGAAGGCTATTTCCACACGAGTTACCCTTAAAGCCAAAGGGAAATTTGAAGAATGGAACCCGGCTACCGGTGAGATTTACCATGTTTCCAGTGCACCAAGTATTGATCTATTACCTTATCATGGAAAGGTCTACCGGTCCAGGTAAGACTCTAAATGCATTAAATGCAGGTCTTGTTAAGCACATAATCGATTCTTCCGTCTTCGCGCCATTCGATGATATCCTCACCATCCTCCATATCTCCGGGACAATCTACCACTTTTGTTTCTGATACAGGATAGTCTCCATCGTAGTTATAGGTTCTCTGGGTGCATTCGCAGCCATCGTTGCTGCAGGAGAACAAAAAGAGGAATGCAATTGAAACAGGTATAACAAAAAGCTTTTTCATGTTGGATGATATTTAGTTCAATCTACAGATTATTATTAGGTTCATCAAAATAATATTAATGGGCTTTCAGGTTAAATCATTTGCCCCGATCGGGATGCCTGCCCCATTCATAGCGTCTCCGGGAATCAAATTCCGGATTGGGAACAGGAAGTTCGGCGCCCACCTGAATTCTCCACTGGTCCAACAAGCCATAAAGCTCTGCAGATTTATCTGGGTACTTCTCTACCAGGTTGGAGGTCTCCCCAATATCCTCAGCCAGATTAAATAACCTGAGGCTGTTATCATGCAGGTAGTGAATTAGTTTCCAGTCACCTTTCCTGACCACTGATGCTGGCATATCGTGATGATATACAGGGTAGTGCCAGTAGATCGCACGATCCGGATCAGATTCGTTGCCTTCCATCACCGGCACCAGGCTTTCCCCGTCAAATGCCTGTGATTCGGGCAGGCGTATGCCAGCCAGCTCAGCGAAAGTAGGGTAAAAATCCACACTGGAGACAATGGCATCTGTTAGTTTTCCGGGTTCGATTTTACCTGGCCACCTGGCAATAAGGGGCTCTCTAATTCCACCTTCATAGACCGTCCCTTTTTCGGCCCTGAGAGGTGCATTGGAGGAAGCTACATACAGCAGTGAATCTCCCTGGTAAATATCCTGTTTCGATTGTGCCAGTAAGGGGATCCTGTCAAACCGGCTAACCAGTCCTCCATTATCCGAAAAATAGACAACCAGGGTATTCTCTGACAGGTCCAGCTCGTCCAGTTTATTTAGAATCCTGCCCACGCTGTTGTCCACATGCTCAACCATGGCTGCATACACAGCATTACATGGGTAACCTTCTACTTTATCCTTATTCAGATATTTCTGAATCAGTGCGGAATCGGCATCCAATTGCACATGTACGTCATAATGAGCGAGGTATAGGAAAAAAGGTTGCTCTTTATGGGATTCTATAAAATCAAGGCTCAGGTCGGTAAGTGCTTCAGAAAGAACCCTGCCAGGAACAGCATCCAGGGGAGTGCTCATTTTGTCGGCATATTCGAAAAACCCTCCACCACCGTAAACGTTCACCGTTTCAAAGCCCTGGCTCCAGGGTTGGTGCCGGTCTTCCTGTCCAAGATGCCACTTCCCAAAATAGCCGGTGGAATAGCCTGCCTCCTTCATGGTCTCTCCAATGGTAATGATTTCTTCGGGAAGATACTGAGTGCGATTGCTGGGAACAGTCACCTCCTCATAGGGTCTCCAGTGACCGGGGATAAAATCAATCACACCTACATGTGCCGGGTACTGGCCTGACATGATACTGGCCCTGGTGGGGGAGCAAACAGGGCAGGCTGCATATGCGTCTGTAAATCGCATGCCATCTGCTGCCATTTGAGTTAAGTTGGGTGCTTCGTTAAAGTGATTGCCATAGACCGGGAGATCGGCCCAACCCATATCATCGGCCAGGATAAAGACAATATTGGGCCGGCTTCCTGACAGTGATTCTTGATTCTGTTTTGAGCATGAGGAGATCACTACTAAAAAGAGAACTGCCACGGGTAAGTAAAATCGCATAACAATGTTCATCATTCACAAATGAAAAGGTTAAATATAGAACAGAATGGAAAGAAGATCAATATACCAATTGGTCTTTGATTTGCACGATTTGATCCATTTAGGAAAAAATGTTTGAGCTTATTTATTCTGGCCTGTTTAGTTCTTGAGAACCCTGGATACATTTTTATCTCCTGAAAGTGTTTCAATTTCAAGGATATAGATCCCCATGCCCAGGTTAGAAATATCCAGAACCCAACTTAATGCGCCGTGGATCCTGATCTCATTAACCAGTTTACCTGTTACATCATATACTTTCGCTGAATTCAGTTTAGTATCACTGGAGATATGGAGTACACTCCTGGCAGGATTTGGAAAGATGGAGAAAGCAGCTGACTTATATACGTCCGGAATTCCAACATCTGGCCCCAATTCATATCTCTCTTCCTTCAAGGCCAATATGTGGTCTTCAATCTGCTCCTTCTCAGCCAACCACCTGGTCATATCAGCGGGGAACCAGTTCAGGTCACCCAGAGGCAGCCCCTCAATGGATGCAGTTAACAGCTCTGCATTTGAATAGGTCCCATCGAAACGTGGCCAAACAGCAGGGAATTCTTCAATATCTGTACCAGCCCATCTGTCGACTTCGTATTTGTAACTGGGTGTACCATCGAAAGGGGTGTCTTCTGCCCAAATCACAAAACCATACCAGCTCTTAATATTCTGGATCATACTGTCGTTGATGGAATAGATCTGGGGATTGTTATAGAGCGGATCCTTATCATACCAGTTATTATTATACTTCATAAGGGGCCAGTTTACATCATCGGCCAATATCCTGTTTTCTCTGCTCGAGTCGGCTGGTGAAATAACTTCTACCCCTCCCGTGTACTCAATAGGAACATCATCTTCCCAAAGCATTGGAATCAGATACATTGGAGCATAGCCACTATCGACGGCTTGTTTGGGTAAAGAGAGCAGTTGAGGGGAGTTATACTGCAGGTTATATTCCCAAAAAAACTGTCTTTCCGAAGGCAGTGATTCATACTCCTTGTTTCCAAGTGTATCTATAATAGTTTCAAGGGTATCGATACATGTCAGGCTAAGCATAGTGTTGCCCTGCCGGTAGTCGGGGGAGGAGAACTGCCCCCATTCATAGAGATGGGCAAAAATACTAATATCATGCATCAGGTTGTTTGTAAAGAAGAAGTTCTGATCGTTGTATGACCTCTTGATCCATACATCATGCCACAGGAATGTATTGTGGTTGATCCAAATGAAGTTATTGTTAGGGATATTGTGAAAGGGAGTACCAATAAAATCCTGTCCTGAGGAGACAAATGTATTGTTCTCCACCCACAGGGTATCCCACTGCATGTCACTTAAGATTCCGCCATCATTTGGACCTTCCATATTCCCATTGTTCATAAGCAGGGAATTGGTCAGGTAAAAGACGGATCCATCGGCATTATCTCCACCACCAAATGCATAAGTAGCCTCCCCTGCAGGGTCAATTACACAATTGTCAATTTCTACCTTAACTTTATTGTTAAAGCTGAGAATTCCATCCCCTGTTGCACCATAAGAATTCTGTGAGGTAAGGAACACATTTTTAATAGTCAGGTTGTTAAACACCTGGAATAGTACAGGAAAAGCAGAATTGATTCCATCCACTCCCACCTGAATTACAGCTGGCATTCCATCGGTCTCTTCACCAATAATAACCAGACCATTGCCTTCTCCCATGGTATAGTCGCTAACTTCCAGAATTGAATCCAGACTGTATAATGATCCGGCGGTGAGCTTATAAACCACCTGACCTTTATCTATTTTGATGGCTGCTTCCAGAGTCCCGGGTCCCTCATCAACGGTTACAGTGTCCTGGGCAATAGCTGCATTGCCAAATAAAAGGCAAATAGCAGCAACAGAACATTTAAAGAGTCTTTTGGCCATAATTCAAGATCTGAACGTACAAAGATAATGCAATAGAGTATACTATGATCAGGGCTGAATAGTTGCAAATACTGTTCCTAAAAAGCTTTGCAGGGCCAGCTACCGCCTACCCAGGAAACTTGTAGTACCATAATTTAGAATCGACCGATCAGGCTATAGTCGCTGGTATTGCAGTAAATCTGGCTAAAGAAAGTAAATCCCACACGGTTGGTCTCCATTTTGCGATCGAGCCGCAGGATGGGGTGGTTTTTCTTTA
>JAOZUK010000597.1 GCA_029938715.1 Bacteroidales bacterium
GGGGAGTCATCAGGGGAATATGATTTTATAGTGAGTTATTATATTGATTGATAGCTAAATGCCAGGTTAATATACTAATATATTAGTACTTGAAGACAGAGTGCATAATCCTGAAATCATGTGCGTTATAAGCAAGCGCAAAATTTAAAATAATCTCATCAAAACAATTAATATGAATTCAAAAGAGAGAGCCCCCAATAAACAACCAATTTACGATCTTAATCGAAGAAATTTCTTAGGAATGGCTTCGATGGGAGTGGGTGCAGCCTTATTTCCTAATTTATCTTTTGGGAAAATCCCTGGGAAAAAGACTTCAAAATTTTTTGAACCAAGTCATAAATTGAAAGTTGTCGATGATGTTGATGTTATAGTATGCGGAGCAGGTCCTGCTGGAGTTTCTGCGGCTATTGCAGCAGCTCGTAATGGAGCACATGTCCGTCTTTTTGAAGTGAATGGATGTTTAGGAGGGGTCTGGACAGCCGGTTTACTTACCTGGATTTTTGATTTTAATAAACCAGGACTGACCAGAGAAATAACTGAAAAATTAGATGAACGTGGTGCCCGACGAGGGGCTAACCAGGATAAGTTTGTTTACGAACCGGATGAGATGAAACTTTTGCTTGAAGATATGTGTGCAGATGCAGGAGTTCAATTTCGGTTACAAACCAGGTTAGTGGCAGCGTATCGTGATGGTCCTAAACTCACAACTGTAATTACGGAATCCAGATCAGGTCGGGAGGCATGGAGGGCTAAAGTATTTATTGATGCTACCGGCGATGGTGATCTGGGTGCTCTGGCTGGATGTGGCTGGGATATAGGACAGGGGAAAGATAATGTTTGTCAGCCACTGACGATGAATGCCATTGTGGCAGTTAAGGATATAACCCAAATACAAAATTGCATCTCATTCTATGGAGGTGATTTAACGACACATAATGGAGCTGTAAGGCATTTTAAAGCAGAGATTAACCGTGCAGGTATTGATCCCTCTTATGGCATGCCAACACTTTTTCATATTCGAGATAATGTTGTCCTTTTAATGGCAAATCATGAATATGGAGTCAAACCGTATGATGCTGATGCAATGACAGCAGCCACAGTACATGCACGTAAGGAAATATTTACTATTGCACGCGGGTTGCGACAATTAGGAGGAGTATGGGAAGGATTTCAAGTCATTGCATCGGCTGAGCAAATCGGAGTGAGAGATGGACGCCGTATTCATGGTCGTTATACCGTAACAAAAAATGATTTAATTATAGGAGAAAGACATGACGATGCTGTTACGCGCGCAACATTTAACGTAGATATTCATGCTGAGACGAAAGCTAAGAATGATATAGAAACCATTTCTAATGGAGGATTCAAAACACTTCCTTACGATATCCCATTACGTGCACTAATTGCTAAAGATGTGGATGGTTTGATGATGGCAGGTCGATGTATCAGTGGTGATTTTACAGCCCATGCAAGTTATCGTGTAACTGGAAATGCAGTAGCTATGGGTGAGGCTGCAGGGACTGTTGCAGCTATTGCGTCACAAGGTAATCGCATGCCTCATGAAGTAGATTGGAAAGAGGCAAAGTAGGTGCAATAACCTTTTCCATTGATTAATAATTAGAAATCCAAAATAAATGAAAATTAAGCCTAAGTACAGATTGATCAGTGCAATTTCGATTGTTACCATACTTTTCCTTTTATCCTTCTCATGTAGTTCACCTACAGACTTACCCGGAGTGAATGAAAACCAGCGCACATTCTCTTCGGAGATGCAAGAGAATCTTCTTAATCTTCATCATCTGCAACAATTCAAAGCCCACAAAAATTCCTTTGTACTCGGGCTTGAATCAATAAGCAACAG
>JAOZUK010000598.1 GCA_029938715.1 Bacteroidales bacterium
GACGGTCAAACTTGCTGCCAGTGATAAAGCGGGAGGTGTCCTGAATCTCACTAAGGCAGCCAGCGACGAGGATGGGACCGAGTCCCTTGAAACCGAGGGCAAGTTTGGCCTCTGGCAATGTATCCAGTTCTTGTTCAATCAGTTGGCGATAAGCAGATTGGTTGTCCGACAACATGCGAATGTGCGCCAACGTGTGATGGATAACTTGATGAACAGCGTCAGCCGCTGGTTCTGGGATAGGATATGAGTGACGAGCTACCTGATGCAGTTTACGTGCATTGCTCTCTGGTTCGCGGAACGAATTGCGAGAGCGTTGCTTCAATAATTCTGTCAATTCTGGTAATGGTATGTCGGCAACAGCGTGAATATCGGTGAATTCATCAAGGATATACATGCTGGTCGCGCCGAAGCGGTCAGAAAATGGCATTTCATCCCTTTTCTTTTCTCGTACATATTCGCTCGCCCAGAGGTAAAGAACAGAGAGCAAGTACGCTTTTTCCGATGCAAGTGAATGGATAACACGGGAATAAGCGCGAGAATACGTCCGCAGACGTGCATAACGGTCGCAAAACTGGTACGGATGTTTGATACCATAGGCGCGGTGATACTGGTCAATGAGACGGGCATCTTCGGGATCGGCCTTGTCACGCTCTGGCAAAGACCTTCGATACCCCTTGATGTGTGCAGGATTGTGCAAAGCGAGTTCGGGCGAAAACGGCTGTAACTCTTCATCATGACTAAACTGGTAAAAGGCGTGATGCCAATAGGGGCCGGTAGACTCACCTGCGATGATGAGTTTTACATGGTCGTGTTGATTAAGTTCAACCAACAGGTCTCGTTTGAGTTCCTGAAAGCCAGGCCAATTGTTTTTGTGAGCGTGATGCGCCCACAGCCACTCTTTGCTATCGTCTCGTAGAGATGTATCTAACGTGTCGAGGCTAAAATCTACCGCCAAGACAATTTCTGGGATAGGTGTTGTCATAAAAACCTCCGTATAAAGATGGGTTATCAGGTCGGCAGCATAGGGGTACACCCCAACATCACCCGTCGGCAACATCCTCGTGCTAATAAGAGCTTGCCTGCCAGTGCGGGGGACAACCACCAGTTCCGGCTTCGGCCAGACTGCTACATCTGGTGCCGCTCAGGTAGGTGCACACAATCCGTGTTAGAAGAACACGACGGGGCGGGGGTTACACACTGCGAAAGAAGACATCGGCTTATCACCGAGCAACAAGGAAAGATAGAACGCCCTCACCGCCGACAATGTATCGTCATTCATTGTATCTGATGCTGGGATGTACCCCTATGCTGTTAACCTGTTATTCAATTGTTAGAAACTAATTTATAGGATTACTTTATACGAGGAATGACAATTAAAGGCGTGGTGGCTGTCAAAATCATTGGTTTTGAAGGGTAACGCCTTAACGTAATTTGAAAACGGCCGTTTTGCAAAAAGGACAACATCCCCATGAGTGAACCCACAGAAAAAGTAAGAGTAATCAAACCACCAAGCATGGTGGACGCGCTGATCCCCATCGTTGCCCTCATTGTGTTGTTGGGCGGCGCGATTGTTTTGTATGGCGACGGGGCGACAGGCGGCCCAACGCAGGTTGCGTTGATGCTTTCCATGCTGATCGCAGGGTTGGTTGGGTTGAAAAACGGCCATCGCTGGGAAGATATGGGACACGCGGCCGTTGAAGGCATTTCTACGGCGATGGGCGCGATTTTTATCTTGTTGGCCGTCGGCGGATTGGTTGGCGCGTGGATGATGTCCGGCACAATTGCTACGCTGGTGCATCTTGGCATTCGATTTCTGAATCCAGAGTGGTATTACGTTGCTTGTGTGCTGATTACCGCCT
>JAOZUK010000223.1 GCA_029938715.1 Bacteroidales bacterium
AAGTTTCCTGCACCAGGTCCTCCGCTTTCTCCCGGTCATTTACCCTTACAATGGCATAATTTAACAGGTAGTTGCCATGTTGTTCCACCCACATCCGGGGCTTAAGGGTATGTTTTCCTTTATCCGACATTAGAATCTGCAGGGAGTACCTGTGAAAACCATTACAAGATAAAAAAAACTCACAGAGTTCGTCTGGAATTGCCTATTTTTACGCCATTAACTGAATATTGTAAAGTGAGTAATCTCAATGAAAATAATAGATACAAATGGATTTAAATGTCCGCAGCCGCTCATCATGCTGAAGGAGGGACTCCAGGAGATGGAGCAGGGGGAGAACGTGACCATTTATACCGATAATGAAACCTCGCTGAAGAACCTGGTTACCTACCTCAGGGACCAGGGGGTGGAGCCGGAGGTATCGAGCAACGAAAAGGTGCATGCCATTGTGACCCGGCGACCTGAAGCAAACCTGATTGATACAGATCCTGCAGCTTATTGTGAAACCGGAATTGTGGTTAATAATTATGTGGTATGCATCAAGAGTGAACTGATGGGTGAAGGCGATCCCGAACTGGGTAAGGTGCTTATGGAGACCTTTATGGATAACCTAAAGCTGCAGGAGCAGCTTCCCACCCATGTGGTGCTTTACAATAGCGGTGTAAAGCTGGCCATGAAGCAATCTTCTGTCTGCAGTTCTCTTTCCGAGCTTGAAGAGCTGGGCACCCGTGTGATGCTCTGTGGTAGTTGCATTGACCACTATGGACTGCAATACGACATTGGCGTGGGGATGATATCCGACATGGTGGTGATTACTGAAACTATGGCCGTGGCGGGTCACGTCATCTATCCATGATCCACTGAGCCCATGAACCAGAAATTTGATCTTCTCTCAACCATCGAATATGGAGGGTGTTCCTCCAAACTACCGGCCGGACTCCTTTCAGAAGTTCTTAAGGAGCTCCCTGTGGCCGTCGATCCAAACCTCCTGGTGGATGTGGATACCCACGACGATGCAGGGGTGTACAGGATAAACGAAGAGACCGCACTGATCTTTACCACCGATTTCTTCCCTCCCATCTGTTCCGATCCTTTCGAGTTCGGGGAGATCGCTGCAGCCAATGCCCTCTCGGATGTGTATGCCATGGGCGGTACTCCGTTGCTGGCTCTCAACCTGATGATGTTTTCGCAGGAGAAGATTCCCATGCATGTATTCGGGGAGATTCTGAAAGGGGGAAATGAGAAGGTAAGAGAGGCCTCGGCCCTGATTGTAGGCGGGCATACCATCGACGACCATCCGCCCAAATATGGACTGGCGGTGGTTGGCACCGTTCACCCCGACAAGCTGATCACCAATGCAGGGGCCAGGCCAGGCGACCGGCTGATACTAACCAAATCCATTGGGACAGGGGCCCTGGTATCCGGACAGAAAAACGGACTCTCAAAACCGGAACACTACCGGATGGCCCTCCATCAGATGAAGCGATTGAACCTGAATGCTGCCCAGGCTGCCGGGAAATTCGGGGTGAAGGGAATGACAGACATCACGGGGTTCGGACTGGCAGGTCACGCCTTAAAAATGGCAGATGCAAGCCAGGTCAGTTTCAGGATCCACACCGGACAGGTTCCATTGCTCCCCGGATCATTCGATGTATTTGAAAAAGGGAGCATTCCAGGTGCCACCTTTCGGAATCTCGAATTCACCGGTAAAGAGGTTCATTTCACCAGGAGTGTGGGGTACAACCTGAAGATGCTGGTCCACGATGCCCAGACATCGGGGGGACTGCTGATGGCAGTGAATCCCGACCACGCCGAGCAGCTGGTCAGGGAGATCAACCAGACAGATCCCGATTCGGGTGCGGTGATCATTGGAGAGGTATTGCCCCGGAGTCCGCGGATCCTCTATTTCGAATAATCCATGTCGATTTTTGCTACATTTGTATTATGAGCAGGCACAGTACCTATAGCTATATCTACAATGTACAGCGGATGATTCTGCTGATATTTTATACCACCACCGCCATCGCGCTCTCCATACCACTGCTAAAGCTGGTAACCACCATCTGGCCCGATCACTTCTATCCCCTGATTATTGTACTGGTTATCTACATCATCCTGGTGGTAGTCGTGGGATCACTGATCCATGTAATCAGTTTCATTCCCTTTAACCTGGCTGCCTCATTTGATCCCATAAAGAATGACATTGCCTCCGGTCAGATCGTGAATATGGATCAACTGGGAGAACGCATCACCTCATTTACAGTGGATTTCTTCAATTTTTCGTTTCTGGATATTGCCCATGCCTTTATCCAGACCGGCGATTCGAAGCTGATTTCCCATGAGGAGATACCCCAGTTGGAGAAGGTGCTGGAGGAGTATGAAATGCTTGATAAAAGCAAACAATTGGAGGAGGTCATGCGGGCTGGAGAGATATCCACACCGCAGGGCCGCTATCACCTCTATATACTCCCCATCTGGTTTGGCGGCCACTGGTTGGGATATATGGCCCTGCTTTCAGAAAATCGAATCAACCGCTTTTTTCAAAGGTTTCTCAGTGAGTATGAAAACAACTTCCTGGACGACCAGGTCATGCATATTGTACACCATATGAAAAGGTAAGCGGGAATGGGACCGGCGTTGATCTATATTACCATCAGTTGCCTGATCATCTGGCGCTCTTCCCATGGCTTTGAGATTGCTTCCGATTATTTGGGGCGAAGGCTCCCGGCGGGGATCAAGGGAGCTACATTGAATGCCATTGCCAGCTCCATGCCCGAATTCCTGACCACCATCTTCTTCCTGTTCTATCTGCGAGATGCAGAAGGTTTTTCGGGGGGATTGGGAGTCACTTCGGGCAGTGCACTCTTTAACCTGCTAATTATACCTGCCCTGGCGGTTCTGGTCATCTTCTCCACTGGAAAAGGAAAGTCCATTGTTTTGAATAAGAGAGTGCTGATGAGGGAGGGAGCGGTTTTGCTAATCTCACAGATCATATTTGTGAATATCCTGTTCAGTGGGGAGCTACTGGCCATCCATGGATTGATACTGGTGTTGATCTATTTACTCTACCTGGGATTGCTCTACAGCATTACCCGGAGAAAGAAGATGGCCGATCCCGGGTTTAAAACCCCTGAGCAACGAACCAGGCGCTCCATACCTGAAAAAATCCTCATTCTCGACATTACCCATCTGGTGCTGAATGGGAAAGAGATCACCCGGGGACGTGCATGGTCCCTGCTGGCCGTGAGTACCCTGGTGATGACCTTTGGTACCTGGCTGCTGGTCTATGCCACCGACCATATTGGGGAGGTGACCGGGATTCCTCTGATTTTTGTGGCTGTGGTACTTTCGGCAGTTGCCACCTCGGTTCCCGATACCATTATCTCTATTAAAGATGCCCGAAAAGGCAATTACGACGATGCGGTAAGCAATGCCCTGGGAAGTAATATTTTCGATATTGCCTTTGCTCTGGGGCTCCCGGTATTGCTCTTTAACCTCTTCTATAAGGAGACCATGATCCTCAATCCCGAAGTGCTTGCCTTTACCAAGGAAGTGTGGGTATTCCTGCTGATAGCTACCTTCCTGGCTCTGGCCATCATGCTTGTAGGTAAAGTATTCAACCGCTTCAAAGCAATCCTGTTGCTGAGTATCTACCTCCTGTTCCTGCTGTTTGTGGGAACCCAGGTTGATGAAAATCTGCAGGGGATTGGTCAGCCCATCGGTGAATTTTTGAAGGGTGTGGCCAACTGGATTGGTGAGCGCCTCCGTTAACCTGGCCGGGATATCTCCTGTTCAGGTGGCCCCGTCCATATGTAACTTTAACATCTGTGCTACCTCCACATCTGCCTCTAGCCAGTCCAACTCATCCAGCTCCTCAAAAGGCACCCATCTGAATGAATGATGTTCAGTTAGTTCAATGACACCCTCCAGGTGCTGACAGATAAAGGGAATCAACTCAAGCGCTTCCGATCCGTAGTTGTGTCTCACGGTCGGCAACTGCTTTCCAACCGACACCTCAATCCCCAGTTCCTCCCTGATCTCGCGCCTGATCCCCACTTCAGGTTTCTCTTCCTCTTTCACTTTTCCACCGGGGAACTCCCACTTCATGGGATGGGGCATCTGCCTGCTGCGCTGGGTGACCAGCACACCGCCCTCTTCAATGATCAGGGCACAGGTTACCCGAACCGGGCTTGTATGACGCTTCATCAGTATCTTCTCCGTTTGGGATAGTCCACATGGATCTCTTTCACATGACCCCGGCCAATCCCATTCCAACTTTCCGATTTGAGGGTCACCACCACCACACCCGCCGTAGGCAAGTTATCCAGCGGGTCGCTCAGGAACTGATTGGCATAGGCCGTCCAGGATGGATTATGACCGAAGATAGCCAGGCTATGAACATTAGAAGAGACTCCCGATACCACCTTTTCTATATCTGATATATAGGCATCATAAAGGGATTCGTGAATCTGCAGCGCCATTGGTTTCAGCCTCCAGAACCTGGCCATGATCAGTGCGGTATTCAATGCCCTGCTGGCAGGGCTGGAAAGCAAGAGTTCGGGGATCAGACCCTCATTGGCCAGCCTTTTTGACATCTCCTCTGCATTCTGAATGCCCCGTTCTGCCAGGGGACGATCTATGTCATCCAGTCCCTGATGGTCCCAGCTCGATTTGCCGTGTCGTATGATAAAAAGTTTTCGCTCCATGATCTCTCAAAGTAGGTTACTGGCCAGATCGGCCAGGTAGCTGCGCTCCCCTTTAACCAGGTGTACATGTGCAAAAATATCCTGACCCTTCATGCGGTCTGCCAGGTAGGTGAGCCCGTTGGATTTGGTGTCCAGATAGGGAGAGTCGATCTGCTGAATATCTCCGGTAAATATCATTTTGGTTCCCTCTCCGGCCCTGGTGATAATTGTTTTCACTTCGTGCGGAGTCAGGTTCTGAGCCTCATCCACGATGAAAAAGACCCTGGAGAGGCTTCGTCCCCTGATGTAAGCCAGGGGTGTAATGACCAGCTTTTCGGTCTGCTGCATCTCTTCGATCCGGGAGAACTCCTTGCTCTGTTGCTTAAACTTCTGCTTGATCACCGAGAGGTTATCAAACAGGGGCTGCATATAGGGACCAATCTTCTCGTCCACATCACCGGGCAGATATCCCAGATCGCGGTTTCCCAGGGGCACAATGGGACGTGCCAGGAAGATCTGGGTATACATTTTCCGCTGGTGAATGGCCGCCGCAAGTGCTAACAAGGTCTTGCCCGTACCCGCTTTCCCGGTGAGGGCCACTAGCTGCACTTCAGGCCTGGCCAGTGCATCCAGTGCAAAGGTCTGTTCCGCATTGCGGGGATCAATTCCGTAAGTACGGGTCTTTTCCACCCGGTTTACCACCTTGTTAAAGGGATCATAATGCCCCAGACCGCTCTTGGAATCCTTTCTGAATATAAAGTACTGGTGCGCCACAGCAGGCTTCTTTAAATCGAAACGTTCCACCGGCACCCCTTCCATGGATTCGTACATATCTGAGATCACCGTCTCGTCATGCACATCGTTGGATTTTACACTTTCGTAAATATCCTCGATGTTCTGCACCATGTCGTTGTGGTAATCCTGGGCCATGATCCCAAGGGATTTGGCCTTCATCCTCAGGTTGATATCTTTGGTAATCAGGATAACAGGTCGTACGGTGCCATTCTGACTGTGCAGATACTCAGCAATGGCAAGGATCCGGTGGTCGGCTGTATTTTCAGGAAAAGAGGTAGAAAGTTTTTCTGAAGGGATCCTACCGGTACAGATACTTAGTTTGCCCTTTCCACGTCCCAGAGACAACCCCCCGTTAAAAAGTTTATCGCCACTTAACTTATCCAGCTCCCGGGTAAACTCCCGGGCGTGAAAATTGATGATGTCGTTCCCCTTCTTAAACCTGTCCAGCTCCTCCAGCACTGTAATCGGTATGCTGATATCGTGTTCGTCAAAATTGTGAATGCTCTTGTAATCGTGAAGTAAAACATTGGTATCCAGCACAAAGATCTTTCGATTTTTTTTCACAGCAGTTGCCATAAATCCCCTCCCTTTAAGTTAACTTTAGCACTGTTAAAAAATGCATAAAGTCATTCGATAGTATGGCTTCAAAATTAGGACTTTTTACCCTCTGTAAGTGAGGGAATTATTCACATTAACTGAAGTTTTACACACAATTAGAAATGCCTCTGCGATGACCTATCCCGAGACCCTTCAGTTTCTCTTCAACAGCCTTCCCATGTTCCAGCGTCAGGGAAAGGCAGCCTATAAGGCCAACCTGGACAATACCCTCAGGTTCGATACCGCCCTGGGACACCCCCACAGATCCTTTTCAACCATCCATGTGGCCGGAACCAACGGGAAGGGTTCTGTGAGTCACATGCTGGCCTCCGTTCTGCAACAGTCGGGACTCAAAACCGGACTCTACACTTCGCCCCATCTACTCGATTTCAGGGAACGGATCCGCATCAACGGCACGCCTGTTCCCAAGGAAGAGGTCACCGGATTTGTGGAGAATTACCAGGCCCTGATCAGGGAGATCCAACCCTCATTTTTTGAAATGACCGTGGCCATGGCCTTTGACTATTTTGCCAGTCAAAAGGTGGATGTGGCGGTGATTG
>JAOZUK010000599.1 GCA_029938715.1 Bacteroidales bacterium
CAGAGTGCTGTATAGATCGGTTCCAAAGCTGAATGAGCAGGTTTCCATGGTGGAGGCCTTAAAATTAAGACAGGAGCCGTAAAATGAGAAAAAATACAAGGATCCGATTGAGTTCCTGGGCCCAACTTCGCTTCTCTATTGTAGGAGGTTTGCTGGCAAGGCCACCTAAGACAGGGGAGTTGCGCAAAAGATTAGAAATCCTTGCCAGCCGGAACTACCAGCATCCCACCAAAGATAGCCTGGTGACATTCGGAACTTCGACCATTGAACGTTGGTATTACAAAGCGTTGAAAAGTTACGATCCCATTGAAGCCCTGGGACGTAAACCTCGTTCTGACATAGGTGAAAACAAAGCAATGTCTTTTGCACTTTTATCAGAACTTGGTCGGCAATACAAAATGTTTTCCAATTGGAGCTATAGGCTTCACGCCGATAATCTTACTGCCTTGGCAGAAGAGCGGCCTGAATTAGGAGATCCGCCATCCTACTCTACTGTGCAGAGACGAATGAAGGAGCGTGGATGGTACAGAAAAAGCTCCCCCAAAAGGAAGACCAAGGGACAAAAACAGGCAGAGGAACGGCTTGAGCAGCGGGAGGTGCGCAGTTACGATTCTTCCCATGTTCATGGACTCTGGCATCTGGATTTCCATAAAGGGAGATTGCGGGTGGCCGATAATCAGGGAGAATGGCATACCCCGGTTGCTTTTTGTGTGCTCGATGATCGTTCCCGACTCTGTTGCCATATCCAATGGTATCTTAACGAAACAGCTGAAGTGTTGCAGCATGGTCTGGCCCAGGCCTTTGCCAAACGAGGATTGCCGCGCAGCTTGATGACGGATAATGGTGCGGCCATGTTAGCCCATGAAACAAGAAATGGATTAATGGGTCTAAGTGTGGAACATGACAGAACATTGCCATACTCGCCATATCAAAATGGGAAGCAGGAGGCCTTTTGGGGGCAGCTGGAAGGACGTCTGGTATCCATGCTTTCCAGGGTCGATCTCCTGACCCTTGATTTCCTCAATCGTGCTACTCAGGCCTGGATAGAAATAGAATATAACCACGGCCGCCATGAGGAGATCAATTGCACACCTGTCAGCCGTTTATTAGAAGGCCCTGATGCCTCACGCCCTTCACCAGCCAGTGAAAAGATAACTTTTGCCTTCACTCTTCAGGAAATCCGAACTCAACGTAAAAGTGATGGCACTCTTCAAATCAAGGGAGTCCGGTTTGAAGTACCTTCCCGTTTTCGCCATTTCAAGCGACTCAATATACGTTATCGTAGTTGGGATCTTTCCCGCGCATGGCTGGTTGACGGGCGAACCAACGAGTTACTGGCAGACATTTATCCCCAGGACAAAATAAAAAATAGTAGTGGCCTCAGACGTTCTCTGGCTCCGTTGCCTGACGATACGATTCAAACTGATATTGATGTTGATCCGCATCCACCACTATTACGTAAACTTTTGGCAGAATATGCCGCCACCGGATTGCCTCCAGCCTATATCCCAAAAGACGACAATCAGTACACTGAAGAGGTGAGAAATGAACAATAAACAACTTCAGGCTATCTTTGGCCTTAAATGGAACCCTTTTTTACCAAATATTCCGGTTGAGTCACTTTGGCCTGCTCCTGAGATGGATATTTTCCTGTTTCGGATTGAAAATCTAGTGATGGATGGAGGATTCGCTTTGATATGTGGTGAACCGGGACTTGGAAAATCAAAAAGTCTGCAGCTCCTGGCCCATCGCCTGGAGAGGTTGGACAACGTTACTGTGGGAGTGATGGAAAGACCTCAATCCAATTTAGGTGATTTTTACCGGGAACTGGGTGAGCTGTTTGGTGTCAATCTTACA
>JAOZUK010000600.1 GCA_029938715.1 Bacteroidales bacterium
GAAAAATGAGCCGATTATTGCTTCCAGGAATGCTGTCCGCTTTCAGCAAGAATCAGTGTCCGGATTGCGCAGGAATCACTGTCCGGATTAAACAAGAATCTCTGTCCGGATTGGGCAAGAATATGCAATATCCAGTGTTTATGCTCGAAATATCACACTCATAAGGAACTTCTTAGATGTGAATTTTCCAATATCCAGTAGTTTCACTATCTCTTGAGATAAAGCCTTTCTTCTTTAGGGAATCGATGTGTTTTTGAATGGCCGAAGGATTGATTTCAAGTCTCTCAGATAATTGTTTTCTTGAAATAGCTGGATTGGATTTTATTAGCTCAAGAACTTCTTGTTGCCTTTCTGTCAAATGGTCAGCTTGACCACCAACCTGACCACCAACCTGACCACTTTGAGTTGGGAAAACCATCCGGAGAAAGTTTTCCGAGAATGTAAAGCACTCTTTTCCATAACTCTCCAAAATTCTTGGCACCCCAGACCCAAGCTGTTCGACCATTCCAAGGTCTTTAAATATCCTCATGAGTTCTTTATTCCTTGGCACTGAGAATCCCCGAAAAAACTCTTCCTTACTAAGGCCTTCGGGTAAGCCACCGGCTGAAGTGATTTCAATCCTGTCAGGAAAGATCTCAAACTTGGGGGGGACCTCACCGGTAAAATCATTATATACGAAGGCATTAATGATGGCTTCACGGAGGGCAACCATATCCCAAAGCCTTGTGTCCACTCTTTCTTTAGAAGTTATCCTGGTCGATGTCGGGTTCTCTAACTCAATTTTGTCGAGTACCCGCTTCGCTGCCCTGATTAAACATGCATAACCATATTCATTGTTTTCACTAAGATCAGTCCTGGACAGAGAGCTGTACTTTGCTACTTTAATTGAAGTAGAATTGATATCAGAAAGTAGGTAAGCAATATAGTTGTACTTGTCTGGTTCTGCCAACAATTCCAGATTGGATGCAAAGTTTTCATTTAAAGCGAAACCCGCTTCTTCATAGAAAATTCTCAGTTGTTCAAATCGCAGATCCTGTTTACGGCTGACAATTTTCCCTAGTGAATTTCGAATCCGCTTTGCAAACAGTTCCTCGATCATTTTCTGTGGCATTGGTTCAGAAGCAGTGCCAACCCTGATGAAACTACCTTTCTCCGTCATGCCATATTTTCTCTTGAAATATGGTTTCTCTGGTCCACTAGCAATAGTAACCTTGATCAGGTATTCCTCACCACTTTTCTCTGACCTGACATCAAACAATCCGAGACAAGAAGGTTGAATATTGTTCTTCAACCTGTCTTTGATTCTTAACATGTCCGAATCCACATCCTCAACTCCTATAACTGATCCGTCTCTATCGATCCCGAAATAAATAATACCACCTTCATGATAATTAAGGAAAGCTATGACCTCCTTTTCAATATCAAGATCCTTCGAGAGTTCTCGCTTATATTCTATCCTATTTGTTTCTGACATGTGTGATCACGAAAAAAATGACATCAAATAAGCGTCAAATAAAGACTACTTTGATTTACTGCAAATTAGTAATAATCTTGATGAAATCTTGTCCTTACAATCAAATTAAAACCGGTGAATATGGATGTAATGATTGTTCGAAGTGCTGACAAAAAAGTAATACTTTAAGTGACTTCATGCATCCTTGATAGATAAAGGAATGTAGCACTAATACCTGCTGACAAAATGATGAAATACATCAAAAGTGCTGACAAATCTGCGCTTGATTATCAGCCACTTAGCCCAATTGGATAGTCCTGCCCCCGCTACTAAAGAGGACTCCTCATCAGATTTGATGGGGAGTTTTTTATTTGTACCCCCTACATCCCTTTTAAATTGGGA
>JAOZUK010000601.1 GCA_029938715.1 Bacteroidales bacterium
CCATTCAGGTAGGCGTTTCCCTCTGCCCTCACCTGCAATGCAGCCCCGTTGAAAGCACTGAGACCAAAATCTTCAAAACCATATTGCAAACGGGTCTTATGCTCCGGATCCGACTGATCCTCGTTCACTATGCATCCCCGGACAAATAGATTATTGATAAAGCGGTAATCCCCTGCCAGCAATTCATGATAACCTGCAATCTCTGTGGAGTGTGGCTCCTGGAAAGGGGTCACACGACTGTGGGGACTCATATTGAGTTTACCGGCCATCAGGTTATGGACATAGGCCCCACCCTGGGACATATCCCACACCGAGCAAAGGGATAAAAACAGGTTGTTATCCACCAGATAGGGCCCGTGGTTGACTTCTGCATATAAGTCCTGCAAATCGTTATGATAGCATAGGTTGGCCGTTACCCTTGCACCCTGGGCCATCCAATCGAGCCAGATTCCTCTGCCGGTATTCACCACCCGGTTGCTTTTGATCAGCATGTCGATGGAGGCATGGATTTTTATTCCTGCAGTCTCCGGTCCGGTAAATTGCCTTTTGGTCCAGATATCATAGATATTGTTGTTCTCAATGATGCTATACACACCACCCAGGCTTCCACAAATGCCCACCTGCCCGCAGTCGGAGATGGTGTTGTTCCGGATCCTGTGCGATCCTATCTTTTCTTTACTCCAACCCTGTGTTAATGCACGTTTTACAGTTTCGATATATCCTTCAGCCGAATTCGCCGAGGTATTGTCAAATTCATCCCCATATTTTCCAAGCGTAATTCCTGAGCATTTAGAGTTCCGGATCACATTATTTTCAATGATCCACCCTTTGCTCCAATTCGTACCAATCAGTCCGATCTGTTCCGCAGTGGGCGGTGCCCACTGAGTAGCAGCCTGGCTCATATGAAATCCCCGCACTGTAATAAAATTGATACCCGTGGATTCGGGATAGAAACAGGTGGGACGCACATTGATTTCCACCAGTTCCTGATTGGGATCAGTCCCCTGGAAATTGGCATAGATATAGGTGTTTTCGGGATCGCTTTCACAAAACCAGGTGTAGGTAGATCCCATGGGATCCCAGCTGTCAACTACAGGTTCCGGGTGAAGTACCTTTTCCAATAACTCCATCTCCCAAAGCGATTTCCCATTCAAATAGACCTCTCCCGTATGGTGAATCCGTCCATTGTCCACAAACCAGTCCCCGCGAATCAGATCTTTGTAGGGATTATAGTCACCAAACAGCTCATTTGAGAGGGTAGCTTTCCAGACGTTCCCGGAAAGCCTCTCCCAATGGTCTATAATTTCAGAACCTTTAATTTCCACTTTCTCCCCGTCAGCAGCCTGGTAGACTATTCGTTTGCTATCTGATTCACCTCCCCGGGGAGGTGTAATGCGTTCGAGGTAAACGCCTTTATGAATAGTGATTATATCACCTGGCAGGGCGATGGTGGCTGCTGCCTGAATGCTTAAAAAGGGAGCCTCTAAAGTTCCTTTATTTTTATCATTGCCCGCCTTGGAAACATGATATTCTGTAGCGGTCACTGCATTACATAAGATAAGCGCAAAGAGGATTAGATTTAGTTTCTTCATTTATTAATTGGAAAGTCATTATTCAGGCAATCAAATTAAGCAGTACTCAGCGGAAAATCAATGCACAAAACTATCCTTTTGTTATACTATTTGGCAAGCTTTTGTTCAGGCCTTTGGAAATCACTGTTTAACTCTTAAATCTATACAAAATGAATCGTCGCAAATTCGTAAAAAACAGTGCCGCAATAGGTGCATTTACTATTGTAAGCCCAAGTATTGCATTTGGGAGTAAAGCAAATTCGGCCATTAGAATGGG
>JAOZUK010000602.1 GCA_029938715.1 Bacteroidales bacterium
ATTTCATACCTGCCAACTTAGCGGCACTTGCCCATTGTTCAGGATTGAAAAGTTGAGTCCCCTCTGAAAAGGGTTATTTTATAAATTAAAAAAATAGTATTTATCAATATGATAAGCTTCAATAGAAAATTTCAGGTTGTATTTCAGTCTATGGGGCCAAAATGATGCTATTATTTGGCTTGAAGACAGAGATTGAGCCACATTTTCTATTGATTCACAAGTTCTTTGACATGTTTGTTTCATAAAGTTGTTAATCCTGACCAGGTTTATCCACAGACACCTGGCGTAGGCCCATGTTTGGTGTTTAAACTGGCCTCGGTATCTTGATTTATTGTTTCGCAGGAAGAAACTGAGTTGGAAGATAGTTGCTTCCACATTGTTTCGTTTATGGAGTTCTTCTAAGGGGCGCTCCTTCATTGTGCGGCGTACCTCAGAGGCTCTTATTGCCAGCTGGTTAAAGTACTTATAACCACTGTCTATTTTAATTCGCCATCGCTCCTCCTTGCTGTTTTTCTGCTTTTTAGCTAAAACAGCCTGGATACATTCGCCTGTTTGAGTGTCTGTGGCTATTAGCCCGGTCGGTGTCATTTCCAGATCGTATCTGGGCGGAGAACCTTGGATTCCTGTAAATACCATATCGATGTCGTTGCAATACTCATCATTGTTAGGGCTTTGATATGCCCCGTCAGCGTAGACGGTATTTACTTCCTGACCCGTAACCTGGGTTGTGGATTCGATGGCAGACTGAACAAATTCAGTATCAGGAGTATTAGATTTTCCAACGATGACATCTGTTATCAGGTTAAGGGGATCATCTGAGATAGTCTCAGTAACATTAACACTATAGCCCTTTACTTTCTGGTCACCTTTTTTACGGAAGGTACTATCCGGATCATGTGGGGACTGGGTGCTGTCGGAGTTTATCTCTGCACGCTGACGCAGCTCTATTTGCTTGTCTTCTGTGAGTATATATTGTTCATTGAAGACGCGGCAAAGCAGTTGATATTGTTCGGTTTGATTGTTCTTAAAACCACGTACCAGCTTATACATCAAGGTACCAATATATTCTAACCGTGATTCTATCTCGGTTTTGTTGCTGCGGTAAACGGTTTTCTTTGGTTCTTCCTCGGTTAGTTCCTTGATCTGTGCCCTGACCTTGGCTGTGAGCCTTTTTTTACCCCTGTCATCAAGTACCTTGTAGAACCGGAGAAGGGTATGAAGGATAATCTCATACCGGGAGTAAAAAGCAATGTTGCTGCTCAGAAGCTTACTATCCATGCGGATATTATGACCATTTATATCAAACTCCTGGACCTGACCACGGGTGATCTGCTTAAAAGTTAGCTCCATCAGGTCTTCGCCGGTTTGACTGTGGTGTTCATACATCCGCTTGCGCAATAAGTAATAGGTGGACTCCGCTGGTAGCGCATCGTTCAGGTTATACAGACCCAGAGCACTGCGAACCAGTAAATTAAATTTGCATTGCTCAAACAGCTGTGAGTCACTCCACCCAAAGGCTTCTTTAATGACCATCATGCCCACAAGCATGGATACAGAAGCATTGGGTGCACCGGTAGTCTCATTGAAAAGCACCTTGAAGATGGTTTCATCAATGCGGGACACAATCTGATCACGGAACTGATTATGCCAGTGCTTACTATCGGTGTACTGCTTAAGTGAACCCTTGGCCAGTACCGAAGAGGTCCCTGAAAAGAGGTCAACCTGTGATTCTTTGTCGGTTTTTCTGAACATCTTACCTTTGGTTTTGATAACGACAGTAAGTTAACAAAAAGCAGTGTAAAAACCTATGTATATAATTAACAGTCAATTGTTTATAACTTTAT
>JAOZUK010000224.1 GCA_029938715.1 Bacteroidales bacterium
AATGATTTCAATGTTGGAATCTGATGCTATTTAACTTCACAGTAAAACTATCTTAAAAACTCTCTTGCTTCATCTATCATTGCAAATAAATTTCCATCTGGCGTATTGGGCGGGATTGCGCAGCCGGCATTCAGAATAAAGCGATTTGAAGTTTTATACGTTTCCAGCAATTCCCTGGTCTTTTGTCTGACCATATCTTCTGTACCCAGTGCCAGTACAGCACTTGGATCGATATTCCCAATCAGGGTTGCCTTATCATGATACATATCGAATACTTTTTGTACATCAGTTTTATAATCCAATTCAAATGCATCCGCACCTGTTTCCAGCATTTTGTCAAGAATGATATCTGTATTTCCACAAATGTGGAGCGTATAATGCAATCCGGCTTCGTGCGCAGTATCCACAATTTTCTTTTCGAAAGGAAGTGCATATTGCTCATACATATCAGGAGAGATCATCTCCGGCCCAGCCGGACTATCGCCATTCGAAACCATATCGCAGCCGGTTTGAGCCATTAATTTAATGAATTGTGAAGTTGCATCCGTACAGAAATACAGCAGTTCATTGATCAGGTTTTCTTCCATCATCATCAGATCCGTCATCCAGTTCTGGGGCCTCCTCATCATGCTTGCCAGCGAGAAAGGCGCCTGATCACAGTTTCCCCGGATATAGACCTCATCCTTAAAATACTCTTTCAGCAATCGCACTGCTTCGAGCCAGATCTGAATGTATTTATAATCTTCTATTCTGACAGGTTTTAACGACCTCGCATCCTCCAGATTGATGAGGTTTCCCAGATGTGTCCGGGCAGGGTCCTCCACGGGGAAGTCAACCGGGACACCAACGGCTCCGGCCAGTGTGACCGTATCAATATCCACGAGAATACCATCGTATTTATACTTCTCAACAGATGCAATGAAAGCTTTGCTGATTATTTGAGGATCATTTCTGTATTGTTCCATGCTTACCCCGGATTCTTTTGCCGCCATCATGAAATTATGGAGCATTATGGGTGTGGTGTCCGTTGCTTCTCCCTCTAGGGCAGCCCGGATTCGTTCATGTCCGTTCATCTGTTTTTGAATTGTTGTTTCATAAAATAATTCGATCTATTCTCCTGACCAGTTCCATCATGGCCCGCCCATTGTGGTATGGGCATTTCCACGGATCGATCTTCCAGTCGTTGCGATAATAGGGTGAAGGATCATCTTCGGGCTCCTCTAGAAACGGAACCCCCATCCTGTTCACCTTTGTATACCATTCACCTCTTTTATGGTCAATGACATGCCTGTCAATAAAACCCCACGAAAGTTTAACGGTTTCCCAATATTTTTCATCCCCGGTAAGTTCAAAGGCATTCATAAAGCCCACCAGGTTTTCGGCCTGTAGCCACCAGTGCTTGTTAGTGCGGATATGGCTCCCGAACCTGACCGATTCAAGGAATAATCCACCATCTTTGTCAACGCCTTCCCTCTCCACCACGCTGGCCATTATGACCGATATATTCTTCATCCTTAAAATGATTTCCTCATCACCCAATATTTCTGCTGCTTCCAGTAGCAACCACGAGGCTTCGATGTCGTGACCGAAAGAACAGATCCCTTTTGAGGATTCAGTCTCATTGAAATCTTTATCAAAGAATATCCCGAGATGCCCGCTATCACGTATGATCTTATGGATAAAAATATTCAACAGCCCGGTAAGCCGATTCCTTACCCGTTCATCCTTCCAGACGTTATAAAGTGCAGCGTAAGCTTCCAGGACATGCAAATGGGTATTCATGGACCTGGGCTCGTTGTTGTCGGCCATGCGGTTTTCCTCAATAGGCTTCCACTCCCTTGTAAAAGCTTCAATATATCCAGGGTGTTGTTTATCCCTGGTTTTTTCCTCCAGCAGGTGAAAGTTGGTTTGAATCGCATCCATGAGTTCAGGTGATGGCTCCAATTCATAGTATTTACTCAGTGCATATACAACGAAAGCCTGTGCATAGGTGTGTTTGATGTCACTGGCAATCTTGTTTTCAGGGGTTAATTCCATAAAGAACCCTCCAAACTCATGATCCGTAAACTTCTCTGAGATAACTTTGAATGCCCTTGTTGCTATATCCCGGTAAGCCGTATTGCCATGCATTTTTGCAGCAGCAGAGAAGGTCCATAATATGCGGGCATTGAGCACGCATGATTTATTGGCCTCCGGAACAGGGTTTCCATCCAGGTCGGCTGCACCGTAGAATCCATCTCCGTTTTTCTCCACAGCATGATCCTTCCACCAGTTGAGAATATTATTCAGTTCAAGACGGAATTTGTCTTTATATAACTGCAATTCGTTGCCTGATGGATTCATAAAGTATAGTTATTTGTAAGGTAATTATTTCTTATCTACAGGTTTCATTTTGCTGGTACTCCAATCTTTCTCTATTTCCTCCAGCGTTTTACCTTTTGTCTCCACAATGAACTTTTTATAAAAGAAATAGCTTATTAATGTAGCAAAAGCGAAAAAGGCAAAAATATATCCTATCCCACTATTATCGGAGAATGATTTTTTTATGACCGGGAAAAAGAATAGCAAAATGGCATAAAACACCCAGTGCGAGAACGATCCGATGGAAACTCCCCTTGATCTGATATTATTGGGAAACATTTCGGAAAACAACACCCATACAACTGCCCCCTGCGAGAATGCAAAGCAGGCAACAAAACTAATCATAAAGATGAGAGGCATAAATCCACCAATATCGAAGAAAAATACATAAGAAAACAGGCCCAGGAAAATGGTCATTCCAACAGAACCAAGCAGCAATAATAATTTCCTTCCAATTTTGTCAATCAGTGTCATTGCAATGATGGTGAAGGTAAGATTGGTAAAACCTACGATTACAGTTTGCAAAATCGCTGACTCGGTTCCGAAACCGGCTGCCCTGAAAATATCGCTGGAATAGATCATTACAATAGCAATACCGGTTGTTTGGTTAAACATTCCAATTAGAATACCAATAATTACTAATCTTAGATAGGGCTTTTTAAACAGATATTTAAAGTGTTCCACCACTTCACTGTCGATGGAATCTTTTATTTCCTGAAGCAACTTATTACTATTGGTTGTGGGATTTACTTTCTCAATTACAAGCCTGGCTTTTTCATAATTTCCGGTTTTCACCAGCCAGCGAGGGCTCTGACTCACAAGGAATAATAAAATAAAAAAAAGAATTGCAGGACCTGCTTCTGAAATGAACATCCAACGCCAGTTATTTACTCCTGTATTAATTAATGCCAGGTCGGTTGCAAAAGCGATTAAAATACCTATTACCAATGCCAGTTGAAAAGTGATAGCCAGACGCCCCCTGAATTTCGCAGGAGCTATTTCAGAAATATACATGGGTGATAAAACCGAAGAACCGCCTACGGCTATACCCCCGATAATCCGAAAAATCATGAAGGAAGTAATATTGGTTGACGTCCCAGTCCCAATTGCTGAAATCAGGAATAGTGCAGCCATCACTTTCAACATGTTTCTTCTGCCATAAACATCGGCGGGTTTACCAATGCCAATTGCCCCTGCAATACAACCTAAAATTGCTGAACTCATAGCCCAGCCTTCCATCACTTTATCAAGCTGGAAATAGTCTCTGAAAAAAGGTAAAGCCCCGTTAATAACTGCTGTATCGAAACCAAACAGGAATCCACCGAGGGCGGCAACTAATGCATAAAGAATAAGTGATTTTTTCATCGTTAAAGTGATTTAATCGCAGCACCCAGAACGTCAAATCCAATAGACTGACAAACACCATGTCTGTTCTGCTCTTTCATCTTTTTAATGTCCCACTTGTGAACATCATCTGCCAGCCCCCAAAGCTTCCTGAACTGCTCAATATAAAGCTTGTCATTTTCAAGGGTGGTAAATTCAGGTTGAAACTGGTTTTTCGCTGTATCACGAGTTTGCCAGATCGCATCTGCCGTAGCCATAATATTTTCACTCAGGTCAACTCCAAGAAGAGCTTTCTCTTCGCTGGCTCCAAGATAGCGCATCATGATACCACGACCAGCCAGATAATCATTGCCGTGGACTGGACCGAAACTCGATACGCAGGGCGCTTCACGAATAATGCCATCTTTATCGCTGATTAATGCCATTTTAACACCATTGCCAATAAGCATAATAAGAGCGCGAATTTTTTTCTCAAATGCAACAGGATCAAAGCCGGGATCGATTTTTTTCCTGGCAATCCACCCTGCCAGCTCATTCCGCACCGAAAACATATCGGTAAGAGCGCCAACCAGCATGCCCTGATCACCAGTCCATATCCAGCCTTCAGCCCAGGGAGGATGTATTTTCTCCTGGTAGCCAGAACCTTCAAAAAAGGCCATGGGCCGCTCTTGTACCAAAGCCCCGGAAGGCGATATCTTTTTCAGGTATTCATATTTATCAAGTTTAAACCAATGTTCGAACCACAACCATTGCCGATAAGCCATATCCAGGTATTTATCATTATCCTTGATATCTTCAGCCAGGGTTAATCGGTATATACGGGAGGAAAGCAGAAATAACAAAACATTGGTAACGGTATTCTTAACCCCTTTGCTGATCCCGTTGGCATCTCCGTTTCGGCATCCGTGTGGAACTGGAATAGCTGTTGTAGTATGGTCATAGGCTGTTTTCTTTTTATATTCCCAGCACAGATCTGTTGAAAGCCTCAGGTATTTATCCGCCATTATTGTCTCACCTGTTTTAAGCAAATGTTTACGAGCGTTAAGAGCCATGAGCCCCCACCAGCCAAAATCATCAGCCCAAAGACCGCCGGGATCAACACTGTTAAAGAAGACAAGGTTTTCTTCCAGCATATCATTTACTGTTATTTGCATTTCCTTAACCGCCGGATCATTTGGCCATCGTTGCTGCACTGCGTCTACAAAGGTTAGACAAGCATCAAAAGTATTGCCTCTTTTCCAGAAATCATTAAAATTCCAGATCTCCTCGAAGCGCTTGAATGCAGCAATCGCCCATGTTTTCAGTTTGTCTTCAATATCGCTGTCCATTGAGTTTTTGCATGAAAACAGTATACCGGTGCTGGTCATGATTGTAGCACAGCTTCCTAGCAGTTGAATGAATTTCCGTCTTTCCATATTTGCTTCTTTGCCTGGTGAGTTATTTGATAGAAATTGATTTCTTAAAGTACCTTACTTATTCCCATCCATCCTGAAATGGCTTATCTGCACTTAAGAATTTTGCACCATTAAGCTGAAACAATAATGAATCGGTTAGAGCTTTATTTTCTGATGCAATATTGATATTCTCCCCCGGGTCATTCCTATGGTCATACAATTCAATAGCCACGGTGCTATCACTTTCAGTTGCCCATCGTACAATCCGATAATCATCGGTTTTCAATGTTTTTCCAAGTGCCATATTCCGGTAGTAAAAGCTGCGTGCATAGGGTTTCCCTTTCATTTCTGTATTCTCAAGAATAGGGACTAAACTCTCTCCATCCAGATCATCCTCAAATTCAATTCCGCATAATTCAGCAAGTGTAGGATAAATATCAACGGTTTCAACCAGGGCATTGGCAATTTTGCCACTCTTAGTATGTCCCGGAGCCTTTACTATTAACGGGCTATTTGTAGCTATGTCGAAATTAGTCATTTTCCCGAAAATACCATGCTCCCCCAAATGCCAGCCATGATCAGACCATAACAATACAATTGTGTTTTTATCAAGACTTTGCTGTTTTAATTCATCCAGTATCTTCCCGACTTGAGCATCGATATAACTGACACATGCATAGTACGCATGTTTCAGGTCTTTGGCATGTTCCGGGTTTACAATTCCCGGTCCATCAGGCCACGGATAATGGGTAGTAAGTTCAGGGCTTTCGTTTAAGCAATAATCTATATTGCTATTTTGAGGGGGATGATTATTGGCAGCCAAATGAATCTTTTCCCTGTCATATAAATCCCAATATTTTTTCGGGGCATTAAATGGCAAATGTGGTTTATAAAATCCTACTGCAAGAAAAAACGGTTGCTTTTCCTTTTTTAATGAGTTTAACTGTTTGATTGCTTCAAGCGCATTCAGGCCATCGGGATACCCATCATCTTCGACATCTTCAGTTTCATAAGGTAATCGTGGAGTCTCAACACCAATTCTCATAGCTGTATTATGGGCATCTCCATTGGCATAGGCAAAAAATGCCCTCCAGGGTGTTTCCCACTTCCCAACTGCAGTATAACTGGTATCCCAGCTAAATGGGATTTGATGGACCTGTTGCTCTTCATCCATAACACCACCGGGCTCATGCGTAATTTTCCCGATACAGACGGTTTTATACCCATTCCTTTTAAAAAGATGTGGCAGGGCAATTGCATTTTCGGGTTCAACTCCTCCTTTCCTTAAATCTCCCCACAAGTCCCATCCCTGTTGAAATTTCCCGGTCAATAATGTGGACCTGGACGGACCACAGATTGCAGACTGGACATAATGCCTCCGAAAAAGGCATCCTTCTGAAGCAAGCTTGTCAATATTCGGAGAAACAATTATATCGTTCCCATAACAACCTAAATCAGGACGTAAATCGTCGACACATATCAT
>JAOZUK010000066.1 GCA_029938715.1 Bacteroidales bacterium
TATTCCGACGTAAGCATCGGGTTGGTGTAATATATTTTTTGCTGAAATTCAAAGTCATAGAGGGTCACCTCCCTTAGCAGAAAGTAGGATTCCCAGTAGTTCTCAATGGAGCGGATATAATCCCTTTTGGCACTCTCCCGCTCCTGCAGGGAGATATTTAAATCGGTGATACTTACCTCTCCATTCTGAAACTTTCTCAAGGCTATGATATAACCCTCCTCAGCCACTCTATCGGCCGCTTCTGCAGTGGCAATCTGAGACTTAATCAGGTTGAACTGCTCCACCTGAACCACCACCCTCCTTTCAAAGTCCTGGCGGTCCTGTTCCACATCGTAGACCACCAATTCTCGTCTCGATTCAGCCAGCTTAACCTGCGACTCAGAACGCCCCCAGTCCAGGATAGGGACACTTAGGGCCAGCTTCACATTTTGCTGCTGCTCCGTATTTTGATATACTCCTCCCAGGTAGTTTGAACTGTTTGACACCCCATAACTCATCTGAAGTGTGGCATTAACACCTGCATTTCTTTTGGCAGCAGTAAGGTCCCGATCTGCTGAGATCAACCTCCTTTCAAACTGCGGAGTCTCCTTGCGGTTTTCCAGTGACTCTTCAAGTGCCTTATCGGGATCCACCTCCCAGAGAAACATATCCAGGGGTATAATCAAATCGATGATCTGATTCTGATCGAGCCCGATATATTTTTTCAATTCATAATCTGCATTCTTCAGATCTATTCTCGCATTATTCAGAGCTTTTTGTGCGTTGAATACAGAGAGCTGAATCCTGGAGAAATCGTTTTCTGAGATGTTACCCAGCTCCTTTTTCACTTTAGCAATCTTCAGGTTATCCGTGCTGTTTTTCAGATTACTTTCAGCCAGCGAATAGTTGGTCTGAATCTTCAGGTAATTAAAAAACCGGGCAGTGGCATTGTAGGAGATCTCTTCAATAGATTCGATAAAACGTTTCTGAGACTCCTCATACACCAGAGGTTCGGTCATCCTGGACCACTTCATCCAGTTATAGGCAAATAAGGGCTGGGTGATCCCCACACTCACCGGATAACCCGAGAACCCAACCGAGTTGTTATTAAAGTCCTGGATGCGGACAATCCCGGAGGCAGCATAAACGTAGGCTCCCAATTGGGGAATGGGCTGACTGATGGCCAGCTGTGCCGATGTCTCCAGCTGCGTTACCTGGTTAAACAAAATACTCCCGTCGGGCTGAGTAATAGGTTTGGTCTGGTTTTCAAAATCGGGCAGGTTACCGGATAATGTTAACTGGGGACGAAAACGGGTCTGATGATTTTTCCACCTCCAGTAGTAGTTTACGTCCTGATTCTGTACGTATTTAATCGATGAAGATTGTGAAATGGACAGATCAACCACATTGCGCAGACTCAGCGAAACTCTCAATAAGGAATCCTGACTCATCACTATTACAGGAATGAGCAGAAAAGTAAAAATTACAAGAATTCTTGTTATAACTCGTTCAAACATCATTGCAGTTCCAGTGCATCTAATTGGTCCGCAGAGGAGATCTCGGAGATCACCACCCGGTCACCCTCTGAAAGCCCTTCCAGAACCTCAACATAATCAGCACTCTTGAGACCAGTCCGGATATCCAGGAGTGCAGCACCACCTTTATTGATAACATACACCTGGTGCTCCCTGCCACGACCAATGGCCGGCCCATTGCTGATCCTCAAAACGCTGTCACGTTCAGCCCTGACAATATTCAGATCCACGGTCAGATTGGGTCTTAACTTGAAATGGTTACTTTCCTGAAGATTCACATCAAACTCAATCATCCGGTCGCGAATAACCGGGTTAACAGATCCTATCACTCCTGTGAGATTTTCGTTATCCAAACCCACATAGACTTTGGTTCCGGTCTTCACCAGTTCGGAATAATCATCATCCACCTTCCCCTGGATCTTAAAATTAGTCAGGTCCGACATTTCAATAAGCAAACGGTCTGTATTCACCTTTTCACCTACTTTGCCCCTGATTGAAAGGATAATTCCAGCAGAAGGGGCCCTGATAATCATCTTACTCAGTGCATCTTCTTTGACTTGCAGAACCTTTTCCTGCATATTGATCTGCAGCCTGAGTCCCTCTTCGTCTGCTTCCAGTTGTTCCAGCTTAATGGCATTCTTCTCCTTGAGCATGATCAGGTCCTTTTCGGCCAGCTCCAATTCCTGTTTGGTTTTCTCAAATTTAGCAGGTGAAATTCCTCCCACTTCCAGTAACTGCTCCTGGTCTGTCAGCTCAGCTTTCAATGAGGCTATGCGCAGGTTCTTCACCTGTACATTATAATCCAGATCCACTTTCGTACTGCGTGCACTTAAATGATTCTTTCGTAAGGAGTTTTCCTTCATTTCCAACTGATCCTGAATGTTATCTATCTCCATCTGAATGGGTGTGGGTTCGAGGATAATGATAGGCTCATTTGCATCCACGTGACTCCCTACCTCCTTAAGTATCTCCCTGATGATGCTTGATGCCGGGCTCAGAATAATCACTTCACTCTGAGGTTCCACTACTCCTTCACCCTGAAAGAATATGATCACCTTTCCAATATCCACTTCAGAGATCTGAATATCCTGACTTTGAGATGAATCGGACGTAAATGGTACAAATACGACAATCACAATGGCAGCCATTAAAAGAAGAGGTATTCCAATATAAATTCCGTTTCGTATGCGAGACATTCTTAAAGAAAATGAGCGTTTATGAAATAACGACGCAAGTTATGAAATATATATAATTGTACCGAAATAAGACTAAAAAGATCTTCTTCTGGCCACAAAATACCACATGAGAGAGACCACAATCAATCCGGTTGCAAAACTGACCATCCAAAGCGGTAATTGGAGAGGAATCCCAAGGTGTGTGGTGATTCCCATTATCTTAGAGAGCCCGGTAGGAATCACCAGCAATTCGTTGTTCAGAGCTGTGAGGCTTCTCTCCAGTCCGAATATCCATAAAGCAGCTCCCGCTATTAATGTCTGAACACCCAGCAAAACAACTACCAGGACCCCGGAAGCGGAACCTCTTTTTCCACTCCATTTCCTGCTCAGGATCGTATAAACCTGAAATTTCCTTATCAACAACATAGCGAATAGAGAGAAAAAGAGAATTTTAAAAAGATCTGAAGTCCACATCAGGTACCAGAAATAGAGAGGTCCCCGAATGGCCACAACCACCAGGATGGCACACATGATCAGTACTTTCGAAGCCATCAATGAGACCAGGACCTTTGCAATCTCTTTTCCCCGGTTGATTATAAGAGTTAGCATCACCACAAAAAACAGTCCCAGTCCCCCCACACATAACGGAAATAACATGGAGGTGAATGCCGAGAAAATCACAAGGGAGAGAATATAGATCGCCACCAGGAAAAATGCCAGCCTTCTGGTGCCATGGTAGATACTCAGACCACTGACCAGGTTGGGGCGAAAAATGGAATCGAAAAGAAGGGTTCCGGCAAACCTCCGGTTGGCACGGTCCCTGACAGCCCCAGGAATTCCCATGACCAGGAGAAAAAGGAAAAGTACCACCACCACCTTGGCCCATCTTACAGATGAAGGTGTCTCTTCAGCAATGGAAACTCCGGTTTTTGTCTCATCAAAATCCATAACCAGGGCTTGAAGGTTCTTCCCGTACTTCTTCTCATGAAAATCCATCATCGCCTTGAACTGTCCCATGGCCAGCTTATAAGAAACATTCGAATGTGGGTCACCGGTGTCGATCCAGCTGTAATAGTGCATAAAAAACTGTCTGTAATAATCAAGGAGTCTGAATAGTTCGATTTCGTAATCCACCGAGGCCAGCAACAGGTCGTATTTATCCTGGTTAAATTCCACATGATCATGTACTTCCAGCAACAGGTCTTTTAAAGCAATGGCTCCCTTTACGGCTTCAAAGCCCTCCTCGATTACCGACTGGAAATTATCCCTGGTTATATGGTAGATATTGCTAAATACAGCACTTGAAGCACCCAGGATATCCCATTCAAAGATCCACAACATGGGGGGTGGTTCGAGACCCAGGGTACGAACATCGTACCTGGCAAATTCACTAATATACAATCCCTTTTTCATCACCTCATAGGAGTCATTGAGGACCTTCGTCAGGTTTGCCACCAACAGGGAATCGGTACCAAAGTAGTTTCCAATCCACCGGGAGGTAACCTGATCCAGGTTCACATAGGGATTCTCCATGAGCTTACTGATGGCGTACACATTCACATCATTGATCACATTAAAACCATAGAAAGGATAGGTAATCATGGGACCGGCTCTCTGTGGACCTCCATACTGGGTCCATACCCAGACCCCTTCCAGTTTCTGGTTCTTCTCTATAAATGACTGAAGTGCAGACTGGTAAAGTGGAGCAATAAAATTAGGAAAAGATCCGAATCCTTCAAACTCCCGTTTTGCCTGAAATTCAACGATGCGCCTGTGACTGCCCTGGTAAAGGGTTGGATTGAAGGGGAGCCAGCTATAAAAATCACCAGAACAATATTTCGTAGAGACAATCAGATGATCCGACTCAATTTCACCCAGGACCTCCTCATAGGTCTCAGGATTGGTATGCATATCCCCGATACTGCCCATCCCCACCGACCAGGTCCTGAATATAATTCTTTTGTCATACTTCTCTGCAGCCTCCAGAAATGCTTCAAGCATCAGTTTCACGGCCTCCTCTGTTCTTACATAGAGTTCACTGGTATAGTCCCATCCCGGTTTATTGTATATGGACCCGGCCTCACCAATGCGGATGATGATCCCATCTACATGAGGGAATTTCTCAAACGCCTCTTCTGCAGCTTTTTCGTATACCTCCCATAGCTCAGGATCATGGGTATTCACCGATCCAAACCGGTCCTCAAAATAGTATTTAAGGGGTGGAGTAAGCGATACCATATCGGTCCACAGATAGGTGCTTAACCCGCTGTCGGCAGCCACCTGCATCAACGTTCCGAACTCCTGCGTGAAGGCATTGTGTCGCAGTCGGTAGATGCTCTTATCCCCATATATTCTTCGACCATCTTCAAACATATCGAAGTTAATATACTCCAGAAACCAGGGTATGGCTATGGAGTTGTAACCAAATCCTGCCATTTTGCCACAATAGGTCCCCAGTTTCTTACGCTCTCTTGCAAGGGCTGTTTTATCCACAAAGGGAGGATTAACCAGCATGACATCTTCAAAGAAGTGCTGATTATGTTCATAATTTTCACCCCACTCTGCACTATCGGGCAGAATTCCCACTCCCCCCAGGTCAACCAACCTAACGGGAAACCCGATCGCACCAGAATCGGTAGCTGTCCGGATCTTACTCAGTTCGGAAAGGTCTTTCTCCTTATGGGTAATCGCCAGGAAATCGATGGCACTCCTGGAAATAAAATAGCCGGCAGCAAGGCCGACAATCAGAATAAAGAATGTTATAAGTGAATTCCTTGTTATCACATTTCAACCTGTTTGGTTATGGCTGATTTAACAGGATTTAATACCCGCTCAAGCATCCGCTTTTTATCGGTAAGTATTTCAGCCTGGCCCTGCATGTTCTGACTGAATGGAATCTCAATGTTATAGTATGTATGCAAACCTGCCGGCAACTCCACCTCAACGGTATAGAAGCCATTATCAGCAACTTCAGATATATTACTCACTTTGCCTTTCACCATGCCATATTCAAGGTGTGGAAAGTTATCAAACTGGATATTCACCTGCATCCCCGGCCTCACCTTTCCTGAACCTTCCAGAGGAAGACTGATTTTTCCCAATATGGATCCCGATTCGGTGGGTATAATGGTCAATACTTTTTCACCTGCATTCACATTCTGATTTTCGCTCCAGAATCTGGTGAATGTCACTGTGCCGCTTACATTGGCCACCAGCAGGAAGTTCTGTTCCCATGAAGTGATGGAGGCCTTCAGGTTATTAAAAGACTCCTCAAGGGATGTGATGTTTCCGGACATCCCCTCCTGTTGTTTTAATTCCAGATCCACAATCTGATCCTCAGTCTTGGCAATGCTGATGTTATTCTCTGCCATCTGGCTGATGATCTCCTGTCTCTTGTTACGCTCAACCAACATTTCGGCACGGGACTCTTCCAGGTTAGAAGGTGAGATAACTCCCTCCTCAAAGAGAGTTGCATCCCGGTTGAACTGGCGAAGTGACAGATTGTAAGCCTCTTCCTGTATGGTAGCTCGTTCCGACAGACTCCTTGTATACTCTTTCTGTTTCTCCAGTTCTGTTTGGGTTGTACGGATTTTCCTCTGGTGGTAATTGATTCGTTTAAACTCCGTAAAGTCGCGGTATACCTTTAAGAATATGGAGTAATCACCCTGTATGGTTCCAAGCTTTGCATTTCTTAACCCGGACATATCCGCGGTAACCTCATCAATGGGGATAGAGTCCATAAATGCCAGGATTGATTTCAGTTGCAAAACATCATCGAAAGAGGCCGGATTTTCAATCATTGCCAGAATTTGACCATCTTCAACCAGCTGGTTATCATTTACCAGTAACTTAACTATCTTACCGCTGGTGCGGGCTTTCAGATCGGCAGCCGGATTTATTGAAGTCACAACGATCCTTGCCCTCTTTACATCGGGATATTTAAATACCCAACTACCAAAGATCAGCAACAGGATAAGAACTGAAAAAAGTATGATCCCGTTTCGGGTGATCCATCCGGGAACCCTTCCAAGCATTTCCTCCATTTCGGTATTCTGAAGCTCAACTTTCCTGGCAGATCCTTTTGAGGGCATAAGAAAATAGATTGATTGCGGCTAATATAACAAAAAAGTCCCAACAGGACTATTGAAAATCCTATATTTGCCTCGATCAAAAGTCAAATAAAAATGAGAATCAGGTTGGTATTAATCTTAACCATGTGGGTGAGTGGGATGTTGTTTTGCAGCTGTCGAAAGACAGTCCCTCTTTTTGAGGATGTTACGGAGGAATCCGGCATCGATTTTATATACAATTTTGGGGACTATACGTATGAAAATATCCTGGAAAGCAGTGGTTCAGGAATTACCATATTTGATTATGACGGGGATCAGAACCTGGACCTGTATATGATGAACGGTACCTGGCTTGAGGGAATCTCTGATGAAGAAGGCAAGGTCTTCCAAAATACCTCCAACAAGCTTTACCGGAATCTGGGGAATGGAACCTTTGAAGAGATGGCTGAAGCGGCCGGAGTGGATGATCGTCACTGGAGTATGGCTGCCGGGGCCACTGATTATGACAGGGACGGGGATTTGGATCTTTATCTGCTGAATTATGGTCCAAATCTCTTCTATGAAAACAACGGGGACGGCAGCTTTACCGATATCACAAACCGGGTGGGACTACAGGGGCCCGATACATTGAATGGTTTTGTAAAATGGAGCGTCGGTGTTTCCTTTATGGATTATGACCGAGACGGACTCCTCGACGCATTTGTAGGCAATTTTCTTGCCTTCGATCCTTCATACGTCTCTCCTTCCACACCGGAGATGATGCCCCATCCATCAGAATACCGGGGTCAAGCCTCCATGATGTATCAACAACAAAAAGACGGCACATTCAAAGAAGTTACTGCAGGACTTGATCTGCTCTTTCCCGATTCTAAGTGCATGGGGCTTACAGTTTATGATTATGATGTGGACGGGGACCTGGATATCTTTCAAGGAAATGACCACCAGGCCAATTTTATGTTTAGAAATGAGAGGGGGGTGTTTAGTGAAGTGGGCGTGGAAATTGGAGTGGCCGTGAACAGCCATGGACAAACCACCGGATCCATGCACGGAGCCATTGGAGATGTGGATGGAGATGGTCACATCGATCTGCTGGTCCCCGATCTCAGGTATGGAGCCCTCTATAGAAACAAAGGAAACGGAACTTTTGAAGACATCACCCACAGAAGTGGAATAGCCGGGGTATTTTCTGGAAAGGGGCAATGGGCCTCAGCCCTGTTTGACTATGATAACGATGGAGATCTGGATATCTTTTCAGCAAACGGTACTGCCGAAGAACTGGTATTGCAGCCCCCCCTGTTACTCGAAAATGATGGCGAAGGTAATTTTACGGATGTGGGTAAACGATCAGGTAACTATTTTGAAAAGAAGCGATCTGGAAGAGCAGCAGCCACCTGGGATTATGATAATGACGGAGACCTGGACATTATAATCTCCCATGTGGACCTGGAAGCCAATGCGGTACTGCTCAGAAATAACCTTGAAAACGACAACCACTGGCTGGGCCTTACCCTTGAAGGAGAGAACGGACCTTCCGCTGCCATTGGAGCCCGTGTGATTATTCACACACAAAACCGGACTTTTGTCCATATCAATCAGTGGACCACTACCTATCTTACCAACAGTGATCCAAGGCTCCATGTGGGATTGGGAGATATTGAAAAAATCAATTCAATTGAGATATACTGGTCCGACGGTACCAGGGAAAGCTTCCCAGGTCCGAATTTGAATCAATATCTGGTCCTTAAACAGGGACATGGTAATCAAACAGTTGCTATTTTTCCATATTTTCCAACATTTGGAGAATAATGAAATGACTTCTTTATTATATTTAACCCTTTAAATTTCTATTACCACTATGAAACTCAAACCATATATACTTGTAGTTGCCATTACGCTGTTCATATGGGGATGTCAGTCCCCCCAGAAGAAAGGGTCTTCATCAGCCCGGGAGTCTACTGCCACAGCTCCTCCAAATAATGGAGATTTCTTCCAGAAAATTTCGCCGGACCTGGGAATAACATTCAAACATTCCATTGGTGACCATCATATGGACAACCTGGTGGAGACCGTAGGTGGAGGTGCTGTTTTTCTGGATTATGACCAGGATGGTTACATCGATCTCTATATGAGTAATGGAGCCTACACAGAAAATCTGAGTGATGGGGATCACCCTGAAGGATCACAAACCAATCACCTTTACAGAAACCTTCAGAATGGAACCTTTGAAGACGCTACCGAGAAAGCAGGAGTGGGTGATGAAGGCTATGGAATGGGCATGACCGTAGGTGATATCAATAATGATGGGTATCCCGAGATCTATATTACCAACTATGGTCCCAACGTACTCTACCTGAACAATGGGGACGGAACCTTCAACGACATCAGTAAGAAAGCCGGTGTAGCTGGTGACGAGTGTAGCGTGGGTGCTGTATGGTTCGATTACGACAACGATGGTTTGCTGGATCTATATGTGGGTAACTACATCAAATTTGATCCGGAATATGGCTACTTTTATGCGCCTGACGGATTTCCGGGTCCCATGGCTTACGACGGACAACTGGACAGGCTCTATCACAACCTGGGCAATGGGGAATTTGAAGATGTAACCGAGGCCATGGGAGTTTCCAACCCCGACGGTCGTGCCATGGGCGTAGGTGCAGCTGACTTCGACGGCGATGGCTGGGTCGATATATTCGTGGCTAACGACCACATGGTCAACAACATATACCATAACATGGAAGGAAAGGGATTCGTGGATCATGGAACCAAAACCGGGATGGCATTCAACCAGGCCGGCGAGGCCACCATCAGCATGTCGGTTGATTTTGCCGATTATAACGGAGATGGACTGATTGATGTATTTATGTCAGACGACACTTACTGCTCTCTCTATCAGAACCAGGGAGGCGGGGTATTCAAGGACATGGCCTACCCATCAGGAATCTCCATGGCGGCAGCTCAGCATGTGGGCTGGTCATCTTCATTCATCGATTACAACAATGACGGCAAAGTGGATCTGTTCAAAGTGAACGGTGAACTGAAACACCTCTATGGTCAGGAAGATCAGATATTTGAAAATATTGATGGGCAAAAGTTCGAGGATGTTTCTGTGAACCTGGGAGCCTATTTTCAGGAGGAAAATGTGGGAAGGGGAGCCTGTTTCGGAGATTATGATAACGACGGGGATCTGGATGCTTACATAGTGAACCTCGACGATTACGGGGTATTCCTCCGCAACAACCGGGGTAACGAGAATAACTGGATCACCTTCAACCTGGTTGGAACAGAAAGTAACAGGGATGCCATTGGTGCCCTGGTGAAGATTTCAGCCGGCGGACTCGAACAGGTGGGTGTAAGACGAAGCACCACGGGCTACCTGTCCCAGAACGATCACAGGATGCATTTTGGAATTGCAAGTGCTGAGAAGGTAGATTTTGTTGAGATCAAATGGCCATCGGGGAAGATCCAGCACATGGAAAACCTGGATGCCAACCAGATCCTTACCATTAAAGAAGAATGAGAAAAAGAATGAAGCAAAACGGTAAATGGCCCGGAGTTCTCAGGTTAGCTGTTTACGCTGGGGTTGCCAGTGTAATCTGCCTCTCCTGCAACAGCAACTCCTTTGAAGGAAAGATCGTGGCGGTTGAGCTTGCCGGTGAAAATCAAGAAGGTGCTAAACTGGTCCTCCTGGATCCGGAAAAGCCGGAGAAAAAGGCCAGTGAGGTTCTTAAAGGGTTTGAAAGTGCTGTGGCACCTTACCTATCACACGAGGGACGTTACCTCTTCTTCCAGGGAAAAGAAGAGAAGGGAAATCCCTGGCAAATCTGGATGCTGGACCTGAAAAAGAATGCCATTAAGCAGATTACAGATCTTCCTGAAAACTGCACAGAACCGGCTTCACTGCCGGATGGCACCGTGGTTTTCAGCAGGGAAAGCAAAATAAAAGGGACCCTGGTCAATGATCTCTGGCGCATCCATATGGATGGCTGTTGCCTGACCCGAATTACTTACAATCCGGCAAAAAACCTGTATGCCAGCATACTGAACGAGGGAAGGGTGCTCTACTCCAGCAGTGAGCAATACCCGGTAGTGCAAGAAGCTGTGCTGATGGTGATGCGGCCCGATGGAACCAAATCAGAGATTTACTCCTCCGGGTATGGCGATTTGCACCCGGCAAGCGGGGGCACCGAATCCACAGATGGCTATATCTATTTCATTAGTGGCAAGGGCAAACTGTCCCGGGTCTTACACAAACGTCCACTTCATACTTTTGAAAATCTGTCTGATGGGCTCCCTGGCAGTTTTGCTTCGGTAATCCCCTATGAGGATGTAACCTGCCTGGTATCCTACCGGCCTTCCGACACGAAACCTTTTGGACTTTACCATTTTGAACCAGGTTCAGGCAAAGCCCCTTCCCTACTCTTTGAGGCCTCAGGTCATCTCACCGATCCGGTTGCTATCGCTGCCATGGAGATACGTCCCAGGATCCTGCCAAGTCCGATCGATCCTGAAAAACCCACCGCCCTGCTCATGTCTCAGGACATCAACCACTCTATGTTGCCGGTAAACCAGGGGCTCACCGGGGATACACTGGCCAACCGGATCAGGATATCCACCATGGATGGCGAACTGGCAGTGGTGGAGGTCAAAGATGACGGTTCCTTTTACCTGAAATTAGATGCAAATCTGCCCGTTCGCATTGAAACACTAAACAGCCAGGGAGAGATTGTCAGGGGTCCCTCCGACTGGATCTACCTGAGGCCCAACGAGCGAAGGGCCTGTACCGGTTGCCATGCCGACCCGGAACTGGCACCCCGGAACATTCAACCACTGGCAGTCAAGGAAGACCCTGTAGTATTATCTGCTGAGAAGAAGGAAATAAGTCAATAAGAGGAGGTAGTAATATGATACGTAGCAAACTCATAATAATAGTCGGATCCATCGTGCTGGTGGTCTCCGCTGTTCTGATCTTTGGTGGCCGCTGGGCCAGAGGCCATGTGAATTACATGACCGCGGTGGAAGACCACCCCCGCACCTGCTGGACCTGCCACATTTATACCCAGAAGGATAATTTCATCGCCAAAGTGATGAATGAGACTTATGTCTCTCCATACAACCTGACCATTTCGGAGGATGGGAACACCCTTTATGTGGTGGGCCAGGAGTCCAATGAAATAGTGATGGTCGACCCTGTCAGGGAGAGGGTCATTGATAAGATCCAGGTGGGTGAACGACCACATACCATTGTACTCAGTAAAGATGGACAAACAGCCTATGTGAGCAACCAGTGGGCCGATAACATCTACCTGATCGACCTGGAAAACAAGCAGATTTTTGACACACTGACCGGGGGTGCCGGTCCTGCAGGCGTGGTCCTCAGTCCTGAAGAAGATTACCTCTGGTGTGTAAACTCCTATTCATCCGATATCTCGGTGTTCGATCTGAATACACATAAAGAGCAGCGAAGACTGAAAGCAGGAAACAATCCGGTTTCAGCTGCCATGTCTCCCGATGGAAGCGAGGTTTACGTATCAAGCCGGCGAAGTGTCCCGGTCCCCCATATGACCTCTCCCATTACCGAAATGACCGTAATCGGCACCAAATACCAGAGGGTGACTGACCGTAAAATGTGGAAGGATGCTTACATCATGGAGAATGTCAGGATAACTCCCTCGGGCGACCTGGCCCTCTCTACCCTGATCCGGCCCAAGAACCTGATCCCTGCGGTTCAGATCGAAAGGGGATGGATGATGACTCACGGCATCGGAATCATCGAACGTAAGGAAAATGGAAGGATGATCCAGCTGCTACTGGATGAACCAAATGCCTACTATCCAGATCCCTTTGGCCTGGCCATCACACCAGATGGCAAACGAGCCTTCGTCTCCCATGGTGGAAATGACATGATCACCGCCATTGATCTGGATGAAATCCGTATCCTGCTAAATGAGTCAACTGATGAACAGCTGGCCACCTATGCCAATCACCTGGGAATCAGTAGTCGTTACGTGATTGGAAGGATCCCCACCGGGGCCAATCCCAAGGGAATGGTTGTTTCGCCCGACGGAAGCAAACTCTATGTGGCCGAAAGGCTCAACGACCGGATTGCAGTAATTAATACTCAAACCCTGGAAACCGAGAAGACCATTGGGCTGGAGGGCCCCAGACGAAGAACTGTTGGCCGCCATGGCCGCCAGGTACTGAACAATGCCAAGGGCACTTTCCAGAACCAGTACGCCTGCTATACCTGCCACCCCGATGTACATGAAGACGGACTGGTCTACAACATGGCCGGGACAGATATGGGACGCAACCTGGCCAATGTGCAGACTTTGAGGGATATCGGAGACATTCCGCCCTACAAGTGGAACGGAAAAAACCAGACCATTTATAAACAGGACGGGATGCGTTTTTCCACCATACTCACACGGAACGAAGCCTTTACGTACAAGGAACTGGATGTACTGGTGGCCTATATCATCACGGGAAATCCGAATCCGCCCAACCTGAGGTTCAATCCCATTGGCGAACTGACCGCCGCACAAAAAAGGGGCAAGGAGGTTTTCTACCGCGATTTTGACAATTTTGGAAACGAGATCCCGGTGGAAAATCGCTGCTATACCTGTCACCCACCCCCCTATTTCACCAACTTGGAGATGACCGATGTGGGTACCCTGGCCGATAGTGATGATCCAATGATGTTCGATGTACCTCAGCTGAACAATGTCTACGAATCGGCACCCTACCTGCACGACGGAAAAGCACCCACCCTGGAAGAGATTTGGACCAAATTCAATGACAATGACGAACACGGGGTGGCCAATGACATGTTGAAAGACGAATTAAACGACCTGGTGGAGTATCTTAAATCCATCGGGGATGCAAAAAATTACATGGACGAAGCTAAGGTTTATGAAGCCTCTGTTTCAGGAAAAAAAAATAAGAACAAGAAATGAGAAAAACTTTGATTATTGCGGGCCTCAGCATGGTTTTACCGCTGCTGCTGGCTGCTGAGCCGGATGGAAAGAAAACAAGCAGCATGCCCGAATACGGGAACTGGGAAACTTTTACCACCGAAAACGGACTACCGGCTAATAAAGTCTACTGTGTCAGAGCCGACGGTGACAGGGTTTGGATCGGGACCAGCCACGGACTGGTGCTGTTTGAAAATGAGGAGTTTAAAACCTTTACTGTGGAGGACGGACTGGCGCACCCGGGTGTACTTGCCCTCGATGTGAGCGAACTGACCGGTGATCTCTGGATCGGCACCCTGGGCGGCTTGAACCGATTTTCAGGAGGACAATTCACCACCTTCACCCAGTTCAACAGCGGACTGGCCAACGATGTGATCTACTCGGTGGTGTGTGATGGCAAAGATGTATGGGTTGCTACCGGCGGTGGTGCAGGCCATTATGACACCTACAACGAAGAGTGGGCCATTTATACCGAACGCAACGCCCCCATGCACGAACCCTGGACCTACAGTGTTTGTGCCGGCGACAACAAGATTTTTATTGCTGCCTGGGGTGGCGGGGTCATCGAATACCAGAACGAGACCGGGACTTTCAGGGATTATATTGATCCAGACGGAGAGATGGAGATCGACCTCTTCCCGGACGACGGGGTGGTACATGACATCACCACTGCAGTCTCACATGCCAACGGGATACTCTGGGTGGCCACCTATTTTGGCATGAGCCGGTACGACGGTACTCACTGGAAAGGTTACTTTGACCACGACAGCGGACTGGCCAGCAATTTTATAAATTTCATAAAGGCCAGCGGCGATGTGGCCTTTATTTGTACCGACGAAGGGCTAAGCAGTTTCAACAGCGAAGAGTGGATCACTTACAAAAAAACAGAAACAGGTGGAGAGCGTGTCTACTGGAAGGATGGAAACAGCTACTCCAAAGCCGATGCCACCGGTATCGCCCATGATTTCACCATCGGGGTCGATTTCCAGGGAGACCACATCTGGGTGGCTACTTCCTACGGACTGAGCCGTGGAACCAGAATAAATTAGTACTCAGTACTTAGTGAATAAAAAACATACCGAGATGAGAAATCTGAAACATATAGATCTGGCAGCGATCCTTACCATTGTAGCGTTGATGTTGTTCCTGCAGCTTCAGGATGCATCCGCACAGTACAAGGAGAAGGATGAGAACTATAGCAATACTCCCACTGAGATGCTTCCCTATGGCAACTACCAGGATGCCTATATCTATCATTTCCACGAGCCCCAGCTTTTTCTTGGGGCAGGACGGGAGAAAAAAGAGCCGACCGGACTCACTGAGGTCCGCATAGGAGTGCTGGCCCCGCTTGCCGGAAATGTAATGGCCCCACAGGGTAACCAGTTGCTTCAGGGAGCCATGCTGGCAGTCAAAGAGGCCAATGTCCGGGGAGGATACAAAGGAATGCCCTTTAAGATCATGCCTCACAATGATGTGGGTCTCTGGGGTGCAGCCGCCAACGAAGTGGTGAAAATGAGCGACGAAGGGGCCTGGGCCATACTTGGCACCATCGACGATGTGAACTCCCATGTGGCCATCAGGGTGGCCCTGAAACTGGAAATTCCGGTGGTCAATTGCGGCGATCCCGATCCCACCTTTACCGAAACCGGCATTCCCTGGGTAATCCGGGTTATCGGCGACGACCGACAGAGCTCTTATGCACTGGTGGAATACATCCATCGCAAGATGGAACACAAACGCGTGGCCGTACTACGTGCCAACAACCGTTACGGGCGCGTTGGGATCATGGAGTTCAGGGATGCCGCCCTGCGGATCGGATATCCGCTGGTACTTGAAGTACGATACGATGAAGGAGAGACCAGCTATACTTCCCAGCTCGAAAGGGTTCAAAATTCCAATCCTGATGCAGTACTGCTCTGGGGAAATGCTCTTGAGATGGGACTGATTGTCAACCAGATGAAAGAGATGGGGATAGACTACCCCATCTATGCATCGGACCGTTCAGTAAATCCGAAGTTCATCGAGATTGCAGGCGAAAACACCAACGGTATCATCACCACGTGCCAGTACAATCCAAAAGGAGATTCTCCCAAACTTAAAGCGTTCCAGGAAAACTATAAAAAACAATTTGGAATCGAACCGGATGTATTTGCAGCCCATGCCTATGACGGGATGAATATGATTATGAAGTCAATTCATATGGTTGGACTGAACAAAGCTCTGATCCGGGATAAACTTACCGATCTGAAAACCTTTCAGGGCTATGAGGGGATTACCGGCAAAATTGTCCTGGATCCCTCCTGGAATGACATTGGCCGGATCTGGTTGGCTGAGATCAAGGATGGGGATTTCCACTTCACTCCGGCCTCCTGGAGCTGGCAATAAGATCTCTAAAGGTGCCGATGAAGCATTTACAATGCCGGTTCCACATGTTCAAGCTTAACCACGATGGGATTGGGCCACTGATGGTTATTGTATATGCGTTGAGCCCTGACCACTGAGATGGTGAGCCCTTCGGACGACTGATCAAAAGTTGCATGTCCATCCACCTCTGGCATATACTCTACTACATTTCCGGACTGACCCAGTACACTGATCCTGGTATTGCCGGTGGATTTAATGCTTCGAAGCAAAAAGGACTTTCGGTCTCCTCGTTTCCAGTCCTCAATTCCAGTAATGTAGGCATATACTCTATTTTCCTTTTTATGCCTTGCAAACCAGATATCTCCTTCATTGCTTACAATCCAGGGCCTTACATCCCTGATGGCCTCCCCGTTCACAAAGTTCCAGGCTGCCAGTTCTATCAATATGCCCTGTTGCGCTTCATTCAGGTTTCCCCAGGCATCGGGTCCCACATTCAACAGAAATGAGCCTCCCTTGGCGCGTGCTTCAATAAGGGCATTGATCAGGTAGGTGCCTGATTTATAGTTTTCATTGGTAGGCTTATAGTTCCACTGGGTACCTATGGTCATGCAGCTCTCCCATGCTGCATTGATGGTTTCTCCAGGGATGAACTGCTCGGGAGTTAATATGGCACCCCGGGTGATCAGACAGTTTGGCTGCATCTCCCATACCATCTTTTTCACCTCTTCCCTGTAAGCCTCACTATCGATAAAAAACATATCGACCTGTCCAAACCGGGTCATCAGTTCCTTTACCTGTAGTTGCAGATAGCTTTCATATTTATCCCGAATGGAAGCTGTATGATCCCAGTGATCCACGCGCTTGATATCCTTGATTCCATTCCGGTAACTGAAGACAAAATCTTCGGTGGAGAAGTAGAATCCCACTGCCAGTCCATATTTCCTGCATGTTTGCACAAATTCGGCCAGCAGGTCCTTTCCGTAGGGCGTATGGGTAATGCTGAAATCAGTACTTTCCGTATTCCAGAAACAGAAACCGTTGTGATGTTTAGTGGTAAATACGATGTACTTCATTCCAGCGTTCTTAGCCAGGATCACAATTTTTTCCGGGTTCCAGTCCATCGGATTAAATGTGGCCGGAAGTTCTTTAATGTATTTATCGGCATAAGCCTCCGAAGAGCCCGCCAGTGAATGACTGATCACAGTTCCCAGCTGAACATCTATGTTCCAGTGGATAAACATTCCAAATCCCGCATCTTTTAACCACTCCTCCCGGTCAGGTTTGTTGTTGTTCACCAGTTCCGGTTCCTGTGCAAATACAGGAAGAGAGAGAATTAACGCGGCAATCCATACAATATGCTTCATTTTGTCTCTATTTTTTTTCAGATGTACATTTGCCCAAATATAGCAAAAACCGATTCTCAAACCTCATTGACTTTCTTCTGCATGAGTACATCCGACATTGCATAAGGATATGCTTTAGAATAGAAGTTTACAATGATTTCAATATTTTCCTTAAATTCGGCCATTCAACCCATTTCATTGATCCTATAGAATGTTTTCAGAATGGAATCAGGTACCTGTCATACACCTATAACAAAGCAATCGGCCCCAAGCCTGGTGAGCCTGGAATCAAATCCCGGAAGGACGGTTATTGAAATCAACGGGGTCAAAATAGGAGGTAATGAAATCGTAGTGATGGCCGGTCCCTGTGCCATTGAAAGCCTGGAACAACTTTCAGAAACAGCACGAATTGTTAAATCGGGTGGAGCCACCATATTGAGAGGAGGAGCCTATAAACCGCGCACTTCACCCTATAGCTTTCAAGGGTTGAAAGAAGAGGGACTTGACTTGCTGGACAAGGTAAAGTCCATAACAGGTCTGCCGGTGGTCACTGAAGTGATGGATACCCGACAAGTGGAAGCTGTGGCTGGTTATGCAGATATCTTACAGATCGGATCAAGAAACATGCAGAATTTCCCACTGCTTGAGGAAGCCGGGAATTGCAACGTACCCATCCTGCTGAAGCGGGGGATGATGGCCACACTGGATGAATACCTTCATGCAGCAGAATATATACTGGCCCGTGGAAATTCGTCTGTCATATTATGTGAGAGGGGCATCAGAACCTTTGAACCGTCCACCAGGTATACACTGGACCTTAATGCCATCCCTGTACTAAAACAAAGAACCCATCTACCGGTAATTGTAGATCCAAGTCATGGCACCGGATACCGCGATCTGGTCCCCACCATGTCAAAAGCAGCTGTGGCTGCCGGAGCCGACGGATTGTTACTGGAAGTACATTACCATCCCGAGCACGCTTTATGCGATGGTCCCCAATCCCTCTTTCCCGAAGACTTCATTAAAATGATGGACGACCTGCGGAAAGTTGCTGAGGCAGTGGGCAGGAGCATTCACCTACCCGAATAAGTCAGGCATTGTCCCTTTTTATCCTATATTTCACTTTTCTTGCCTGGTTGTCACCCCTTTCAGAAACAGATTTAAATCCGATTCAGGATAAGACTGTTACCATAGGCCTGCTGGTATCCCACAAATCGCAAAATGAAATCATCCATGCGGCTGAGCTTGCCATTGAGACAAAGAATCTGAAGGGTGGATTTAACGGGCATCCCTTTAAACTGGTAGTTCGCTCCACTGAAGGACCATGGGGAGCAGGCTCCAAGGAATCGGTCAGCCTGGTCTATGAGGATGATGTTCGCGCCTTTGTGGGTTCGCTGGATGGCCGCAATGGGCACCTGGCCGAACAGGTAGCTGCCAAATCCCACCTGGCGTACCTGGAAACCCGGACCTCCGAACCCACCCTCTCGCAGGCTTATGTCCCCTGGTTCCTTCGAATTGTTCCAAATGATAACCAGCAGGCTCAGGCAATTCTGGATCTGATCGGGGAAAAAGGCCGCGGAAAAACAGCTCTTCTTCTCTCGGAAGACTATGATGCAAAATATGCTGCAAAGGCGCTTACCAAATACAGTGCTCAAACCAATGGAATCAGCCCATTAATCATTGCAGTAAATCCGAATGAATCCAGCACAAAATCAGCAGTTGATCAGTTGAAAAAAGCCGGATCAGACCACCTGATCATTCCCTACTATTCGGATACAGCCCTTAGATTGGTGGCTGACTTAAGAGAGAAATTGCCCCATTTGAAAGTATATGGAACACTGGCATTTTCAATGGGTATAAATTCCCGGAGCGATCTGAAAAACCTGGAAGGAATGATCCTCCTGCAGGCCTTCAAAGGAGCTGACGATCAATCCCCCATACACCCGGGGAAACTGGCCTCCTCCTACACTTTCGACGGGGTAACCCTTATTCTGAATGCCATCCTGAAAGTGGGTCTGGACAGGGAATCCATCAGCGATTTTCTGGCCGGGGGGGACCATCCGAATGGAAAAACAGGACCATTCAGATTTGATGACATGGGGAACCGGACCGGAAACATCCGCTTCGTTCAGATCCTTAATGGTGAAGTGGTATCGCTAATGGAGTGTCAGTAAATTCACCAGTTGAACCAGATGAAATACATTAGACTGCTACCTGATAAGTAACATCTCCTTAACAGAGATTCTCCATGTATCGGTCAATTTATAATAATAAATCCCACTTGTTAATCCTGAACCATCAAATGTCAGGCTATACTTGCCGGCCAACTGCTTTCCATTGACAAGTATCCTTACCTCTTCTCCCTGCATGTTACAGACCACTAATCTTACCTGGCCCGATGCCGGAAGGTTGTATGTAATGGTTGTTACGAAGTTAAATGGATTTGGAAAATTTTGCTCAAGCCGGAATTGTTCTGGTTTTCCATATTGAGCAAATTCCATGTCATTAACAGAAACAATTCCCCCTGTGATAGTTTTCAGAATATTCCCATTAGAACCTGCACACCAGCCTGTTGTGTCATTTATAAAAAAAAGAGAATTTAAGTAATTGATATTGCTCACTGAGCTTTGGACCTGCCAGCTCTCCCCTCCATCAGAAGTAAACATTATATTTGCCTCAGAACTTTTATGACCACATACCCAGCCCGAATTTGAATTAATAAAATAGCAGGAATTGTAGTAATGGTTGGTAAGCCCTTCCTGAGTTTCCCAGGATTCTCCTCCATCCGTTGTTTTGAATATCTGATCCAATCCGACCAACCAGCCGTTATCCTGATCGATAAAGTGAATTGAAGTGATGTTCGCGAATCCAACATCTAAGTATGTAGTATTCCAGCTATCACCTCCATCCACAGTTTTTAACACAGCTCCACGCTCTCCGGCTGCCCAACCCATAAGGCTATTGATGAAACAAACTGTGTACATATGTCCCCCATAGGCATCAAGTGAGTTCCAGTTCTCTCCTGCATCAGTTGTTCTTAAAATCGCAGTCCGGCTCCGTCCTCCTCCCACTGCGTAACCCGTGTCTGCATTTACAAAGAAAATATCATTTAGCTCTTTTTCACAACTATCTTTGAAAAACCAGGATTGTCCGCCATCGCTTGTTTGAAAAATGGCCCCATAATAATCAGAATTACGATATCCCACAGCCCATCCATGATCTCTATCTGTAAACTCGACTGCCATAAATTGAGTATCACTGCTGTCCTGGGTAGTCCAATTTGCTCCCCCATCTGTGGTATTCATAATCAGACCATATTCCCCAAACCCCTCATAACCCACTACCCAACCGGTGTCAGCATTAAGGAAAAAAACATCTTGCAGGAATAGATCGTTCCCACAATTCTGAGAGTCCCACCCATCGACCTGGGAGAAGGAAGGAGTAAAACAAATGGAAGCAATAAAGAACCAAATAAAACATTTCCTATTTTGACACATAGCTTTTATGATTGAAAAAATTACAAATTATCGGTATTATGTTATTAGAGAGTTGCTTATGAAAATTACGGAGAATAAGGAACAAAATCAATGTTCTATAGCCTATTTTGAAAACTGTTTTTAAATGAATTACTTTTAAGGAAAACAATCTACCAATGATCTCAACCCTATTGCGACAATCATCCCTACTTGTATTAGGGGCTCTTCTTACCACCCTTGTGGTGGTTTCCTGTAAACCCTCTGACCAATCACAGCATCCGAATATCATCTATATTCTGGCCGATGACCTGGGTTATGGGGATGTCTCCTCATACAATCCCGATGCCGCATGGAGCACCACCCATATTGACCGACTGGCAGAAGAGGGAATGATCTTTACCGATGCCCACACCGGTTCGGCAGTCTGTACACCCACCCGTTATGGGGTATTGACCGGCAGGTATGCCTGGCGAACCAGGTTAAAGAGCGGGGTGCTCTGGAGTTGGGACAAGCCTTTGATTGAATCCAATGAGTCCACAGTAGGAAAACTTCTGCAGAAACATGGGTATGTGACTGGTTGTATCGGCAAATGGCACCTGGGCCTTGAATGGCAATACCACCCATCAGATCCGGACAGTGCTGATTTTTCCAGACCTATAACGGGGGGACCCATCGCCCTGGGATTCGATTACTTTTTTGGGATCACCGCTTCCCTGGATATTCCTCCCTATGTCTATATTGAAAATGACCTGCCCACCGTGGTCCCTACAGAATACAGTGAAAATAATTCTAAAATGGGGTGGTGGCGCCGGGGACTCACCGGGAGCGATTTTGAACATGAACAGGTTCTGCCTCTATTGACAGAAAAGGCCGTTTCGTTTATTGAAGAGCAATCAGAGAATCCGGATGGGAAACCCTTTTTCCTCTATTTTCCACTGCCAGCACCGCATACGCCCATTCTTCCCATTGAAGAATTCGTGGGGAAAAGTAAGACCAATCTTTATGGAGACTTTATGTTGCAAGTGGACCATACGGTGGGTGAGATTCTGAAGGCAATCGACAGACAGGGAATCACCAATGAGACCCTGGTGATATTCACCAGCGACAACGGTTGCTCCAACCAGGCGGACTTTGACGAGCTGGCCACCTTTGGTCATGATCCCAGCTACCTCTTCAGGGGACATAAAGCAGATATTTTTGAAGGAGGTCATCGTGTACCCTTTGTGGTCAGATGGCCCGGGAAAGTGAAACCCGGTTCATCCAGTGCCCAGATCATCTGCCTGACCGATCTGCTGGCCACCAC
>JAOZUK010000603.1 GCA_029938715.1 Bacteroidales bacterium
CTTTAAATACTTCCCGCATCATTTTGGGATCGGTGTCCACCGTACGGGCAAAGAAAGTGCCCTGCGCCCCCATGCATAGCTCTCCCGGTTTGAACGCATTCTCAATGGTCCCTTCAGGAGAGGTTTTGGTCACGCTTCCTTTGGGCGTGGTAGGTGAATACTGTCCCTTGGTAAGACCGTAAATCTTATTGTTAAAGAGCAGTACATTCACATTGATATTGCGCCGAATGAGGTGAATAAAATGGTTCCCTCCAATGGCCATGGAGTCGCCGTCACCCGTCACCACCCAAACACTCAGATTGGGATTGGCAGCTTTGATACCTGAGGCAATGGCATTGGCCCTTCCGTGCAAACTGTGAAATCCATAGGTATTGATGTAATATGGAAATCGAGAGGAACACCCAATCCCCGATACAAATACCACCTTCTCTTTTGGTACGCCTGTCTCGGGTAACACATTCATTACGGTGGAGAGTACCGAATGGCCTCCGCAACCGGCACACCATTTTACCGGTCCTCCCAGTTTAAAATCTTCCTTGGTACTTATCGCTACAGGTTCAAATGTATGTGCCATGTCTATTGATTGATTGATTCCAATACTTCATTATACTTTATCTTCAGCTCCGATATAAATAGTGGCAGTCCCTGTACCTTGTTATATTGAAGGTAATCAAACCTGGGATGCTTTGACCTGAGGTAATTGGCAAGCTGGCCCAGGTTCAATTCACAAACCAGGATCTTTTTATACCTGGAGAATACCTCAGCTGTATTAGACGGCAAAGGGTTGATGTAGGTGAACTGTGCAAGAGCCACACTCTTTCCTTGGTCGACCAAATCATTAACTGCAGTAACCAGGGCCCCGTAGGTTCCTCCCCAGCCTACTACCAGCAGGTCACCCTCGCTGGGTCCAATTACCTCCAGCTCAGGAATAAATTCAGCAACCTTCTGCACCTTCGCCTCCCGTAGTTCAACCATCACCTGGTGGTTCATGGCATCGTGCGATACCTCTCCGGTCACATCTGCCTTTTCCAATCCACCCACCCGGTGGCGTAATCCAGGCTGACCAGGAATGGCCCAGTACCGGTTTAACCGCTCAGGATCACGGTGGTAAGGATAGAAATTATCTGCATTATCTTCCACCAGGGGTGGTTTTATTTCAGGCATGTCCTTCATGGAAGGAATACTCCAGAGTTCAGATCCATTGGCCAGGTATGAATCGGTAAGCAAGATGACCGGCGTCATATGCTGCAAAGCCAGCTTTGCGGCTTCAAAGGCATAATTAAAGCAGTTGGCCGGAGTAGAAGCCGCTATAACAATGCAAGGTGACTCACCATTGCGACCGTATAGGGCCTGCATCAAATCTGATTGCTCTGTTTTTGTGGGTAGACCCGTGGATGGACCTCCCCGCTGAACATTCACAATCACCAGGGGCAGTTCTGTAATAACTGCAAGTCCGATGGCTTCCCCTTTCAGCGCAAGCCCTGGTCCGGATGTACTGGTACATGCCAGTTTACCTGCAAAGGATGCACCAATGGCAGAACAGATCCCTGCGATTTCATCCTCTGCCTGGAACGCTATGGCTCCAAGGTGTTTGCGCTTAGTGATCTCCTGAAGAATCTCGGTGGCAGGAGTAATGGGATAGGAACCAAGAAAAATTTCCAACCCTGCTTTTTCGGCAGCAGCCAGCAAACCCCAGGCAGTGGCCTGGTTACCTGTAATATTCCTGAAAGTACCCGTTTTCCCCTCTACCGCATCCACATGAAAGGTAGTGGAGAGCGCTTCAATGGTCTCCGCGTAATTGTATCCTTCGTTAAGTACGGCAATATTGGCCTTTACCA
>JAOZUK010000225.1 GCA_029938715.1 Bacteroidales bacterium
GGACCGAGCTGGGGATCCTGATCGGGGTGGTTCTAGTGGTGCTTTTTATTGCTCTCTTGGCTGATGCTCCCTTGCTGGAGCAGGCCAATCCGGCATTTCCTGAAAATCCCGCAAAATCCCCCTGGTACTTTCTGGGTATCCAGGAGCTGGTCTCCTATTCTGCCTTTTCGGGCGGAATGCTTGTACCAGTCCTCTACCTGGTTTTTCTCTTCTCCATTCCATACCGTGATCGGGAGGATGAGTACATCGGTGTTTGGTTCTCAGGAGCGAAGGGGATAAAATTGGTTCTCAGGTCAGCAGGTTTCGCATTTTTTCTGGTGGTTCTCCAGCTCTTTATCGCGGTTAAATTTGGGGGATTGCGTAATTGGTTTCCCGGTATTTCACAGTGGTTTGTAATGCTGTTTAATCCAGCTACCATCACTGCCATGCTCTTTATTATTGTTACAGAGGTTGTACGTTGGCGCAGTGGATCCTCCCGTATGGCGGCACTTACACTGTTTACCTGTTCATTTGTGGCACTGGTGATCTTTACCGTGGTGGGGATCTGGTTCAGGGGACCCAACTGGGAGTTTTTCTGGTCGGTAAATCAATGGCCAGTGATTTAATGAAATGGAAATGAACGAACAGAAGTATACATACAGGGCACAGTGGCTGGTTCTTATTGGAGCCGGACTTCTGTTGCTGCTTCTGTTTGGAGCCTGGATCAGTGAAGGCCTTAACAAAGAGTGGAGAAAAATTCAAAGGGAATATGAAGAGGTTCTTAAAGAGAAGGCTCAAGCTGAAGGGAAAGGGGAGACCGATGAGTTTGAAAGAGGTATTTTTCAAGTAGACCTGCCACATTTTAAACGGGTCGATCGCTGTATCTCTTGTCACCATGGACTCGAGGATCCCCGTATGACAGATGTCTCGCAGCCACACTCCAGCCATCCCGGAAAATTTCTAACCGACCATCCGGTTCGGCAGTATGGTTGTACCATCTGTCACGGTGGACAGGGAAGGGCGCTGTCCAGGGAGGAGGCTTTCGGACGACTGCCTGAAACTCACTGGCCCTACCCACTCCTTGAGCAGCCCTACATACAGGCTTCCTGTGGAAAGTGTCACCTGGCCATATTTGACAGCCCTGGAGAGGTATTAACCCCGACCATGGAGGGTATGGATGTATTTCTGAGAGGGAAAGAGATATTTGCCGGTGAAGGTTGCCTGGGTTGCCACCAGGCCAGGGGAGTAGGAGGGATTGTGGGTCCCGATCTCACCGAACAGGGAGAGAAGACCAAACATGAATATAGCTTTCAGAATATCCGGGGTGAGCAAACCGTATCTAACTGGCTCACAGAACACTTTAAAGATCCGGAGATGGTTTCACCTGGATCCCAGATGCTCAGAATAAACCTGGAGGAGCAGGAACTGGAGGCCCTTGCCATCTTTGTAATGGGACTGGCAAAACCTGATATCCCCTTTGACTATTTCTCCATGGCCACACTCAACGAGTTCAAGGGAGTCAGGGAGCCCATGATGGGCAATGTAAGCTATCCATATCTTTGTTCAGGGTGTCATGGAAAGCAGGGAGAGGGGAAAAGCTACGAAGATTACCATACAGGGATTCCTTCCATCGGGAACATTGATTTTCTCCGTGTTGCGTCCTGGGAGTATATCAGGTTCACACTGGAAAAGGGCAGGAGCCTGCGCCAGATGGGAAGCTGGTCTGGCCGGATCTCGGGTCTTACAGAGGTAGAACTGGATAGCCTGACCAAACATCTGAAGCGGAAAACCGCTGGAAGGAATGAGCTCGTTCCAAATATGGGGGATGGAGATCAACACAGGGGTGAGACGCTTTACAACAGTTTTTGCAAGGCCTGTCATGGTGCCGATGCTAAGGGGGGAGTGGCAGTCGCTCTAAACCAGGATGGATTTCTAAAGAGGGCAGACAATGCGTTTATCATCAGAACAGTGATGCAGGGAAGGAGCAATACAGCCATGCCTGGCTGGTCGCATCTGGAGGCCGGAGAGGTGGCTGACCTGGTGGAATTCCTTCGTTCCTTAAGCAATACAATACCTCCCTCAAATGATTTGAAACTGGAATTGGCAGATTTAGAAGAGGGTGCCCTGAAATACCATTTTCTCTGTTCACGCTGCCATGGTGAGTTTGGAGAAGGCGAGACTGGCCCTGCCATCATCAACAGAGACTTCCTGGAGGTTGCCGGCAACAGGTATCTTTATGAGACCATCGCCCGGGGACGGGAACATACAGCCATGTTTGGATGGTCGACCGACGTCTATAACCAGGAGAAACTGGAGGCTCAGGACATTGCCAATATCATTGAATACATGCGGGAGTCTTCCAGGGAATCTCTTACCTATGTTTATCCGGGAAGCAATCCAGGACAAAGTAGTGCAGGAGCAGACCTCTTCAAGAAGCGCTGTGCTGAGTGTCACGGTGATACCGGAGAGGGGGTAAAAGGGCCGGCCCTGAATAACCAGGAGTTCTTAAGTGCTGCTTCAAATGGTTTTCTTATGGCCACCATCACCCTGGGAAGAGATGGAACCGCCATGCCCTCATGGGGTTATGGTCAGGACGATTATCCGGAGCTTACCGGAAAGGAGCGCCAGGACCTCGTTGCACACATCCGGTCCATGCAGCGCATCCGCATCAAGTATTAAATCACAAAACTTAATTGGAAGTAACCATTTCTGATATTTCACGTATTTTGTAATAGCCCATGGACCTAAACCGGTAATCTATGACCTAATGATGTGATCGCATGAGTTATAAAGTATTTGTACTCTATTCATACCCGCATGACAAACTATACGTGGGTTACACCACCAGCCTGACTGATTATATGATTACCATGAATGTGATGGAAACTGAGAATCCGCTGTTTGAATTCAGGCCCTGGACCCTGATCCATATGGAGCTTTTTGTCACCGAAGATGAAGCGATGGTAAGGAGTGGATTCCTGCAGCAGGAGATAGGTCAGGACTATATTCGACGGGAAATTCTACCCATGTTTGATTTTCAGTAAAGGTGCTATCTTTGTGACCTTACGGTAGCACGTCCCAATGAATAAAAAGTCAGAGAAAAAACATGGGAAGTTTTTACAGAAACTTACTCATAAATACAGGATGGTCCTTCTGAATGAGGATACATTCGAAGAGGTTGGAAATATAAGGCTTACCCGTTTGAATATGATTGCTCTGGTAGGAGTCATTCTGATTCTGCTGGTGGCAATCACCTATTCAATAATCGCCTACACTAACATCAGGGAGTGGATACCCGGTTATCCCGACGCTGCCATGCGACAAAACATTCGGCAGAATGCCATGAAACTGGATTCTCTTGAATATGAGCAGGCCATAAGAGACCAGTATTTTAATAACCTGAACCGGATCATCTCAGGAGAGATACCCGAGAGTCATATGAACGATACATCCGGAAGTGTTCAGGGGGGTGAAATAACCCTGTTGCGATCTACCAATGATTCCCTGCTCAGGCAAAAGGTGGAGGCTGAAGAGCAGTTCAGGCTAAGTGTTTTAGATACCGAGCCTGTAAGCCGGAATTTATATGACATGCATTTTTTCACTCCAGTGATTGGAATTGTTACCCGGTCATTCAATCCACTTGACGGACATTTCGGGATTGACCTGGTTGCCGGGCCCAACGAGGTAGTTAAGGCTATATTAGACGGAACCGTAATCATGTCAGCCTGGACTCTGGAGACGGGTCATGTGATACAGATCCAGCACGATTATGAATTGATTTCGGTCTATAAACACAATGCTGCTCTCTTCAAAACGGTTGGTCAGAAAGTGGTCGCAGGAGATGCCATAGCTATTGTGGGTAATTCAGGTGAACTCACCACTGGACCACATCTTCATTTCGAGTTATGGCACGACCGCATCCCTCTGAATCCCTCTGAATTTATTGTCTTTTAATCCATGCAGAAACGAATTGCAATACTTGGTTCGACAGGATCAATAGGGACCCAGGCTCTTGAAGTCATATCAAATCACCCCGACAAATTTGAAGTTGAAATCCTCACAGCCCTTAACAATGCAGAGCTGTTGATCGAGCAAAGCATGCGCTATGCACCCAATGTGGTGGTCATCGGCAATGAGGAGCATTATGCAAAAGTGAGAGATGCACTGGAGCACTATCCCATAAAAGTCTATGCAGGAGAAGAGGCTATCTCCCAGGTGGTTGGATTTGATTCGGTGGATCTGGTTCTTACTGCCATGGTTGGATTCAGCGGGCTGAAGCCCACTATTGAGGCCATCAGATCGGGTAAAATCATTGCCCTTGCCAATAAGGAGACCATGGTGGTTGCCGGTGAACTGATCATGAAAGAGGCCCAGGAGAAGCGGGTGAATATTATTCCGGTCGACTCGGAACACTCCGCGATTTTTCAGTGCCTCGTCGGAGAAGGGCTCAACCAGATAGAGAAATTGATTCTCACTGCATCGGGCGGACCATTCAGGGGAAAAGATCTCAAGTTTCTTGAGAAAGTAACTCCGGAAGAAGCCCTCTGTCATCCCAACTGGAGCATGGGACCGAAGATATCCATTGATTCTGCAACACTTATGAATAAAGGCCTGGAGGTGATCGAAGCCCATTGGCTATTCGGAGTAAAGCCCGAGCTAATCGAGGTGGTTGTACACCCCCAGTCGATCATACATTCCATGGTGCAATTTTCCGACGGATCCATTAAAGCGCAGATGGGGCTGCCCGATATGAGGCTTCCCATTCAGTTTGCATTCTCCTTTCCGGAGCGGATCAAATCTGATTTTGAAAGGTTTAATTTTGCAGATTATCCTGAATTAACTTTCGAACAAGCGGATACAAAAATTTTTCGTAATCTTGCAATCTCTTACGAAGCGCTGAGAAAAGGAGGAAACTGGCCCTGTATTTTGAATGCTGCTAATGAGGTGGCTGTGGAAGCTTTCCTGAAGAAGAGACTCGGTTTCCTTGAGATCCCGGATGTAATTGAAAAGACCCTGGATAAACTCGCGTTTATTAAGGCTCCTGCACTTGAGGATTATTTTAATACAGACCTGCAGGCCAGGCGGGTTGCCAAAGAACAAATTTAAGCAAGAATGGAAGTATTTGTAAAAATTGCCCAGTTGTTAGTGAGTCTGTCTATACTCATTGTATTGCATGAGCTGGGACACTATACACTGGCCAGACTCTTTAAGGTCAGGGTGGAGAAGTTTTACCTGTTTTTTGATGCAGGGTTTTCTCTTTTTAAGAAAAAGATCGGCGATACAGAATATGGAATAGGCTGGTTGCCCCTGGGGGGATATGTGAAGATCAGCGGAATGATCGATGAGTCCATGGACCGGGAGGCCATGAAAAAGCCTCCACAACCTTACGAATTCAGATCTAAGAAGGCATGGCAACGTTTGCTGATTATGCTGGGCGGGGTGATCGTAAACTTCATATTGGCTCTCTTTATCTATATCATTGTTTTCTTTCGCTGGGGTGAAGAGTACGTCCCACCGGAGCGCATTTTGGATGGCTATATGTTTAAGAGCGAATTCGTTGAAATGGGCCTCCGAAACGGAGACCAGATAGTTTCACTTGATAGAGTGCCTGTGGATAGATGGACCTCCATACATCACGATATTGTAGTGAACGAGACGAGTGTCATCCAGGTGAAGAGGGATGGAAAGATGCTTGATATCAGTGTGCCTGAGGGGATGACCTCCAAGTTATTAAAAGTTGAAGGAGGCATCGAGCCAAGGATACCTTGTGAAGTTGCACTGCTTGTTGAGGATGGGGGACTTGTGAAGGTTGGCGCTGAAGTGGGAGACCGGATTATTGGTGTAAACGGGCAACCGGTTAACTTTTATGATGAGTTTAAGGAGCAAACCAAAGGAGCTATAAATACAAATTTTGACATTAGCCTGTTACGTGGAACCGATACGTTGAATGTGAGTGTTCAGACCAATGAAGAGGGAATGTTTGGGTTTGCAAATGCTTATTACCTTGACTTTTACGAGACTGTCGTGGTGAAGTATTCATTCTTCCAATCCATACCTGCGGGGATCAACCGGGGAGTTGACATCACCAAAAGTTACCTCAAACAGCTTAAGATGCTCTTTAAGCCAGAGACTAAGGCCTACGAGGAGCTGGGGGGCTTTATTAAGATTGGTAGTATTTTTCCATCCAAATGGAATTGGGAGAGTTTCTGGAATATGACTGCATTCCTCTCCATCATCCTGGCCATTATGAATGTATTGCCTATTCCTGCTCTGGATGGAGGGCATGTGATGTTCCTGTTGTTTGAGATAGTTACCGGGAGAAAACCGGGTGATAAGTTCATGGAATATGCCCAGATAGTTGGAATGGTTCTGTTACTTAGCCTTCTGCTCTATGCCAATTTGAACGACATCATTGGATTATTTAATAAATAAAACAATTATTTACCTATTTTTGTAAAACAAACTTTATAATAGAAAAAATGGAAGCATTTATAACCCTCGCGATCGGTGTATGGCAAATTGTTGTTGTTGTCATGCTGGTACTGTTACTTTTTGGTGGAAGAAAGATTCCCGAACTGATGCG
>JAOZUK010000226.1:0-5075 GCA_029938715.1 Bacteroidales bacterium
ACCCGTCCTCTTTGGGACAGTCTTGATAAAGATTGAATTATAGCATGCTCAGATCTTTCAGGAAAGTTGGTGATAAGATCATCGTGACTGAAAGAGATTATTCCTCTGGATTGTAATTGTTCTATCCAGGCAAACAGATAGTTGTTAGTTTTGCCACCACCCATGCGAGTAAAATATACACAAATATATTAAAAAAAGATAAAAAAGTGAATACAATACTCTAAATCTATTGCAATATTTTTTATGCAATCGGTACCGAATTCCGGCACTGTTCGCAAAAGAAATATTTAAAGCAAGTATACATCCACATGTAGGTTGAAAAAAGTACAAGGATACTTTTTAGGGCAAACAAAATGCCTGTTTTCCCCAAGCGCATTATCTGTAAAGATCAAAATATCAGCCTGATACAATTTCAAAGTGTAAACGAATGCCTAAAAAAGGCAATAGGTTACACTCAACTACGACCTCTTTTAACACACTAAACCCGCTGATATACAGCGAGTTTAGTGTGTTATCGACGAAAAGGGATAGTGCTTGCAGTTACAATTAAGTGTTAATCAGTAGAATATCTTTCTCTGAATTTAGCGGACTCTTCCTTTCTTCTTTTTACCTCCTCGGGATCCATTTTTCCAACATACCATTGGTGCATTTCACTATTTAGCAGTGTCGTTAGCAGGGCCTCTACCTCTCGTGCTTCAGATGCATGACCATGAGCTTTTGCTTCCATAATCATTTCTTTTACCTCAGGAATGAATTCAGTGTACATTCTTTCAGCCACTTCAAAATTACCATGCCATTGGGTATAATCGGGTCCCATCATGGCAGCCCCCATGCGGGCCCTGCGTCCTTCATGATGCCATAGCAGAAAATAGGTCCATTCGATTTTCTCATCAAAATTCATTGCAGTAAGCATGCCATTTCCCTTCATGGCATTCATAATCTCAGAGGTCGGAATTCCATACTTTTCATTATACAGATTTACTTCATTGTCATATTGAACATAGAAGTTCTCCAGGTAAGCCTTTGTGTGACATTGCTTACAAACATTTTTCATGTTTTCCCGGCGTTCTTCCCAGGTGAGAAAATCCTCAGGAACAGGATCACCTGAAGCTTCCAATTTTGCAAGGACTGCTGCATCGATTTTTTGTGATACTGCCGGCCTTAAGGTCCAGCTGATCCGGTCTCCCACATCATGGGTTACGGCCTGATCCGGTGTTGCACTCATGTGGCATGTGGCGCATGTGGGTGCAGCAATATAATCTTCACCCACGATCCATGGTTTACTGTCCAGGTTCATCTCCTCCCGATGGGCGTGATAATTAATCCCATGTTTTGATTCATTATAAATCTCGATTTGGGGATGATCCGGACCCATATGGCATTTTCCGCAGTTTTCCGGTTGACGAACCTGTGCCACTGAAAAATGATGTCTGTTATGGCATGCTGCACACGATCCTTTTGAGCCGTCCAGATTAATCCTTCCGATTCCGGTGTTGGGCCAGGTCTTGGGATCGAATTTTAAAATACCCTTATCATCTTTAACAGGATTGCCATCGCTATCCATAAGCAAAGCAACTTTCGATCCATGGCATTGCCAACATCCGCTGGCTGCTGCCGGATTGGCTCCATTGTTGAAAGCGGTATGGCCTTCTACTACCTCCGCCAGCACATTATCCAGAGAACCCATGATCATTCCTGCATCTGCATGGTGGCTACTTGTAAATTGTTTAACCTCATCCATATGACATCGTCCACAGTCCTTTGGTGTGACAATGGTTGCAATAAGGTCCCCTTCGTGTTCATATGCATCCACATCACCTTCTTCTGCCTTATGACATTCAAGACAACCAACACCCACTTCAGCATGTTTGCTTTCTTTCCATTGTTCAGCGATTACTTTACCCACGCCTTTTTCACTGTGACAGCTAATACAATGTTTAGTGCCTGCATCCATGATAGGTTCAGGTTTAAAATTTGGCATTTGTCTTTGCGTTTCCTTCCAGAGAGCGATAGTCAGGACAGCAAGCAATACGATACTTGCAATCCCTATGATCATTCTTTTTGTTGTTAAGCTTGTTGCCATGACAGATTGTTTATGAATGATTTGAATATGTTGTTAATGTTTATCAATGTCCAAATATTTCCCAGACCAGAAAAACCATAATGGTCAGAAATCCTGCTAAGCCAATCCAAAAAGTGATTTCCCTATCAGGGAATCTTTTCTCAAAGAAACGGTCTATGAAGGGCCATAGGTACAACAGGATAATAAATATGATGGGACCAAGAACTCCCACTCTTAAGTTGGTTATTTTTAGCCACCTGAATACGGGGTAGAAATACCATTCCGGCTTAATATGCAAGGGGGTAACATTTGGATTGGCGGGTTCGCCAAGTCCTGCGGGGAACAAAAGCGACAGACAAACCAGAAGAATCAAAATAAAGGTGACAATAATAAGTTCCGTATACACGTGGTCTGGAAAAAGCGGATAGGTCTTCTTAGAAGATTTTTCATCACCCGGAAATTTCAATTCACTTACGCCGTGTGTCCGAATCAAGTATAAATGTAGCCCAACAAATGTCAGGGTTATAAAAGGAAGCAGGGCAATATGGAACAGAAAGAAACGGGTTAAGGTATTTTGTCCAATTTCACTACCTCCCCTGATAAAATCTGCCAACCAGGGACCGATGAAAGGAGTGGCTCCGGCAATGCCGGTACCAACCTTCATGGCCCAGTAGGACATCTGTTCATAAACAAGAGAATATCCTGTAAATCCAAACAGAAGTGTCAATATTAAAAGAGTAACTCCGAACATCCAGTTCAATTCTCTCGGGCGTCGATATGTTCTTGTGAAGAAAACCCTGAGCATATGCAGAAGCAAGGCGGCAATCATGATGTTTGAAGCCCACCTGTGGATACTACGGATGAGCCATCCAAACTTGGATGTGTAGGTGATGTATTCTACACTTTGATATGCCTTGTCAGGATCGGGTATATAATAGAAAATCAGCATCAGGCCAGTGATGACCTGTATCATAAACATAAACAGAGGTGTACCACCCAGTCCCCACCACCATCTCTTAAGATGGTTTGGAATGGGTTCGGACGATAGTGTTATCAAGGTATCTGTATCAACAGGAAATGATTCCGTAAACCAGCTTTTTAATCCCATGATCAGACCTCTTTTATGTCTTTAAAAATTACAAATACATTATCTCCTTCAATCTCTACAGGGTAGAGATCAAGAGGTGCCGGAGGGGGGCCTTCCAAAACAGTTCCATTCTTATCAAAACGGCCATTGTGACAAGGACAGAAAAATTCTTGCCTATCCTTTTGCCAAAAAACGGTACAGCCCAGATGGGTACAAACAGTAGAAATGGCTTTGACCTCCCGTTCACCGGTCCGTACTAGCATTAGATCACGGCCCCGAAGGTCTTTAAATCTTTTTGTTGCGTTCAGGGGGAGTTCTTCAAGGCCTACTGTGAAGATCTTCCTGTCGATTTCTCTTTTGATGGGAGTTATGAAGCGGACTCCCATAGCAGCAAGACCAGCGAATGCCGCACTAATAGGTAGAAATGTAGCAACTGATTTTAATACCTTTCTCCGGTCCATATTATTGTTTTTTGTTTGATTTCAAAAAGTCAGGGGTAAAAGCAAGCATAAGCCATGCCCAGTTATTGGTTGTGGAGGAATCCCCACCCTTAATAGCTTCCATTGAATTCGTTGCAAACATTTGTGAATAACCTGCGCTCACCGAAAGATATTCAAAGATCTTCCTGGAAATAGACAGGTCCACTTCGGTCCCAAGATAGTTTTTCAATGTAAGAGCCGGATCGGATGGATCCAGTATCTCTCCGGAGGATGAAAAATAATGAATGGTACCGGCGAGGATCCATTTGTCAAGCTTGTAAACCAACCTGAGGTAGGGATTCGTAAGTCCAACATTATTTATGTGGTTACCTACGTAGAAATAATCCATATGACCATTGAACTTATGGTTGGTACCATATAAAGGAGCAAATGAATTATTTGTGAGATCATTGCTCTGATCTGTCCCTGAAAGATACTCAACTCCAATGGTTGGTATCAATCCAAAACTCAATGGCCAGGATACATCGACATTGACATAGCCAGCAGAAAGATCCTTCTTAAGAGCGTCTTTTCCCATCTGGTAATATCCTGCCAGATTCAATTTCAGATTCCCCAGATCAAAATTCAAATAGGTCCCCAGAGTTTGTGAAAAGCTCATGGTTGTATCAGCATTTTGCATGCCATTGTTCAGGAAGAGTATACTTCCTCTGGTTTTTTCGAATTCAGAATGCAACCAGATAAACTGCATGGTCTTATAGTTTTTCTCAACTGAATAATAGTTGGTTGAAAGCTGTTGTTTATCCTGGTTATATGCCAGGCCGGTATGCCATTTGAAACTGTTTTTCTCGAACTTTAATAGAACCAGATCGTGGCTTCTTCCCTGTTGTGCCCAATTCACACTCCCAAGAATTCGATGATCATCATAGACCAGTTCCTGGCGTCCAACTTTCAGGTTGAATTGCTTGGAAATCTGAACTCCACCCCAGGCTTCATGAAGGGAAAAATATGCATCTGAAATATTTAACTGGGAGGTATTGCCCCAGGTCCTGACATCTTGTAAAGCAATGTGAAAACTGAATCTTTCTTCTTCGTAGTGAAGTTTTAGCCGGGTCCTCTGTGAAATAAAAAAGGCTGGATCTTGATCTGGTAATGCCAGTGATTTATAACCTCTCCTGTATTCTGGTCTGACTCTTAACTCCCCGGAAAATCCAAGCTGAGCCATTGAAAATTGTGCTGTGATGAATAAAAGGAAGAATAATAACAGGCTTACTTTATAACTCTTTTTCATGCTATCAGATACATTGATATTGGTCAATAGTAAGTTGAATGGATTAATGTTACTGATTATAATCTTCTTGAGTTGTAACATATGTTACAAGGAAGGATTAAGTTTAAGTGGGTTAGTTATGAAGCAAGATAAGTCCTTTTAATATACGAGTCAAATGCGAAGCCCCATCACGATCTCCATATTACCATGGAGCCGAAA
>JAOZUK010000226.1:5175-6550 GCA_029938715.1 Bacteroidales bacterium
CATAAAATATGGAATATATCAATGTAAGTCTGGCTCTTCTATGTTTAAAGAACAAGTAAACAGAGACAAAAAAAAGATTATAGGTACTTAGTTTTGACGGACAATAGATTCTAATCCGACTCCCTTATTAAATAACACATCAATACATCCCCGCGACGAACGTACATTATCCCACGAAAGATAGAGAGATGTGCCCAGTGAGGACCAGCACCTTTTTTTATTTTGAATGAACTGATTAGGTCAAACTTCTCCGGATCAGGCTTAACCAGGGCAATATTTCCTTTGCGTTCTTCATAGATGTAAAGCATTCCATCAGCTGATATTATGGATCCTTTATTGAACCATTCTTGTAGGTAGGTTACTTCTCCTGAATTCCACTCCAGGCAGACCCATTTTCCCATTTGGGGTTTGTTGTAGTTGGCCCCATAGATATGATCATCAATGCGTACAACTCCACCATGATCGTTGTCCAGTGTTTGATTAATCCACTTTTCACTAACCGAACGACCGGTTGAATCCATTTTTATCATCATTGATGGGTAGTTGTAGCCTTTGGAAATATATATCTCATCATCCTTGAAAATGGGATTATTTACTAAACATGTACCATCTCCGGGCTGACCTCTGTCGCGTCCTGGCTGATAATGCCTGTATGACCACGCAATCTCGCCGGTTTCAGGAACCAGGGCAATAAGATGTGAAGTGGTTGCAGCCAGGATGTATCTGAAATTCTTATAGCTATATATTACGGGAGAGGAAAAAACCTTACCACCTTCAACACTTTCGCTTTGCCAGATTAACTGCCCGTTCATTTTATCAAAAGCCACTACTGAAGCCTTTACCCCACTTGGTGTACAAATGACCTTGTCATCGACAATCAAGGGCGTTTCTGAAGTGCCAAATGGGGATAACCTGGCTTCAAATTCTCCATCCACATCAATGCTCCATTGCTCTCGTCCCGAATCTACATTAAGGCATGTGAGAACACCCCGACCACTAATAACGTAAACCCTATTACCATCTACCGTTGCTGAACCTCTTGTTTGGGGATAAGATTTATCCCAGGATAAACCGTAAGGAGTTTGCCATTTGATATCTCCATTCGTTGCGATAGCAGATAAATAATCCATACTATCTTTCTTGCCGGTTATAAATATGGTGTTATTTGCCACAATTGCAGAAGACCATCCTTTTCCAATACCTTCAACAGTCAGGATTAGTTCAGGTCCTTCCTCTGGCCAAACCTTTAAGAGATTCTCTTCATTGAAATGACCATCTCGATTCTCCCCACGCCAATTTACCACTTGACCATGTGAGGTAAAACCGTTTATCAGAGCAAACAGAACTAACAGAATTTTTCTCACCAATTATATAA
>JAOZUK010000604.1 GCA_029938715.1 Bacteroidales bacterium
GGTAAAAGAAGAATGAGCACCGGTGAGTTTCTGCTTGGCACTAGCCTGACTTCCGGGATATCCCGGTTTTCCTGAGCTGCTTAAGCTTAAGCTCAATTCCCTCGATCAGATGATAATAGAGCCTGGCGGCATTGATAAATTGCAGCTGGTAGGAGCGGGAATAGCGGCCTGAAACGAAAAATTCAAAATTGTAATCCTCGATCTCACCCATGGTAATTTCCCGGGGTTCCTTATTCTCAAAATATTCAAAGAAGCGTCTCATCATAAAGAGATAGCTCTTCCTGGATTTCTCTGAATAGCCTTCTTTTTCCAGCTGTTGAATGTAAAAATCGTAATCTGGCCCCTCAATCTGATTACCCTGTCTGAACCACGATGATATGGCGTGCCACCACTCTGTGGGCTCCTTTTTTTCTGATTTCTCCTTGAGAAATTCCATCCTGGTTTGCCTTCCATCGGGAGGAAGAACCATCTTCAGATGCAGTTCATTTACCTCAGCCATGATTCCCAATTTTATATAAAGGTAAGACAGTCTGTTGCCAATGTAAAGTTTTGACAGTCAAAATGATTAACACGTTTTGAACAATTTCCGAATCCCTGTAAACAGGGAATTTATCTTCTATTTTTCAAAACGATCTCACCCCCATGTTGGTGGAAACAAGGCCAGTTGCAGGGTTCCATCCGGGGATTCCCTAACGATCTGGTAAGCGCGATTAATTATTCTTAGCCTTCACCCCACGATTAAAGTTGCTTGAACTCCGTCGTGTTTTTCTGTCCCAATTCCAGATTACATATTGATAAGCGCGGGTGATGTAGGTAAATGGAAATACCAGGAAGTGCATTAAGCGTGTAAATGGCACCATGCCAATAAAAACAAAAGCGGAAGCGACATGAAGTTTAATACTTAAGGGCATGACTGCAAGTGCTTCAAAATTTGGATTTAGCAAGAAAAGAGATTTTAAATAGGGAGCCAGTGAAATGGCAAACCAGGCCGAACCCCAACGGTTAAAATACGCAATCCACAATCCCGACAATACCTGGAGAAGAATCAGTACATAAACAGCCACATCCATTTTTGAAGTAACTGCATGCAATTTTAGATTGAAAATTCTGCGGATGATAAGAGTCACAATCCCGAACAAGGAAAGTAGACCAAAGGCAAATGCTGAGATTTCAATAATTAGGAGCCGTGTGGGCTGACCGGTAAAGGATATTACCCCTCCGGGAAAGAGGAAGCCGATTAAATGACCAAAAAACAGGACGACAATTCCGATGTGAAAAGCATGACTTCCCCAATACAACATCCGGTTTTCCAGAAATTGCGATGAAAGGGATGACACCCCAAATGGCCGGGTCTTGTATCGAATAATTGAGCCAACCAAAAACATCAACAAAGCCATATATGGCAATCCTATAAAAATGAAATTATTAAACATCACGTCTAATTTTAAACGGTTTCTTTACAAATAGCGATTGATCAATTCCTGACACATAGTGATTTAGAAACCCGGGCTTATCTTTTGTCCCGATCTTAACCGCTTCGTATTCAGAATTCTCAAAATCCTGCTCCAATAAGGATATCAGAATTTCCACAGGAATCCTATAGATGTTGTTTTCGCTCTCCAACTTCTGAATCATTTTCGAAAGTGCCGGCAAGAGGATACTAACCGATAGCTCTTCTGCCAAATCCGGCTTATCTGATTTTGAAAGTAGGGTGAGCACATTGGGCAAAAAATCAGCCAGTTCACTTCCGCAATCATTTCCAACCAATATCTGTTCCTCTTTCATGTGGTACAAAAAACGGCCACGTTTTGAATCGTCACCAAAAATGATGTA
>JAOZUK010000605.1 GCA_029938715.1 Bacteroidales bacterium
ACTTTATACTTTCCACTCTAATACCCCGCAGCCTGTCCATCCTTCCTGGACTCCGAAGCCCCAAAGTATACACCCTTCTCCTCATCCCACATAATGGCCTGGTATCCTCCATATCCACCTACGGTATACTGAACTGTGTGGCCGCGCTTCACCAGTCCCCTGATGCTTTTATAATCGATACCCGACTCGAGGTTCACAATCCCCCCATCGGTCATCATCTCTCCAGTAGGTTGTGACGATCCCCCATGACGGATGCGTGGAGCATCACCGGCTTCCTGCAGATTCATACCGAAATCGATCATATTTATAACGATCTGCGCGTGACCCTGAGGTTGCATGGAACCACCCATTACCCCAAAGCTCATCCAGGGTTTGTCATCTTTTGTAATAAATGCTGGAATGATGGTGTGGAAGGGACGCTTTCCGGGTTCGTATACATTGTTATGCCCTTCTTCAAGGGTAAACAGTTCCCCCCTGTCCTGTAAAATAAAACCAAGTCCATCGGGACACATGCCTGAACCCAGGCCCCTGTAATTACTCTGGATCAGTGAAATCATATTTCCCTCGCGGTCAGCTACGGTCATATAAATGGTATTCCCATGCTCTATCTTACCTGCATCCAGGGAGGTTGAAGCCCTGCGGGGATTGATAAGGGCTCTTCGTTCTGAAGCATAATCTTTTGAAATTAATTCATCTACCGGCAATTCATTGAAGGCCGGATCGGCATAGTACTTAGCCCTGTCCTCAAAAGCAAGTTTCTTGGCCTCGATAAAGTGGTGTAAGTACTCATCAGAGCCAAAACCCATCCCGGCAATATCATACCCTTCCAGGATGTTCAATATCTGAAGTGCAGCAATACCCTGGCCATTGGGAGGGAGTTCCCATACATCATAACCCCTGTAATTGGTACTCACTGGCTCCACCCATTCGGATTTGTGACTGGCCAGATCCTCATAAGAGAGAAATCCACCCTGTTCCTTCATAAATCGATCAATAGTCCTGGCTATCTCCCCTTTATAAAATATATCCCGTCCCCCTTCTGCAATCTTTTCCAGGGTATTTGCCAGGTATGGATTTTTAAATATCTCTCCCTTGGCTGGTGCATTTCCTCCTGGCATATAAACATCTGCCACATTGGGGAAACGGCTTAATGCCCTTGCTCCACCTGCCCAGTAATAGGCAATTAACTCTGTAACCGGAAACCCCTCTCTGGCATATCCAATGGCTGGTTGGAGAATTTCCTTCATCTCTTTGGAGCCAAACCTTCCGTGTAATTCAAACCATCCATCCACACAACCTGGAACAGAAACAGGTAGAGGTCCATATGCAGGTATTTTTTTATGCCCATTCTCAATAAAGTACTCTCGCGTTAGAGACTTGGGTGAGCGCCCACTGGCATTCAGTCCATAAAGCTGTTCTGTTTTTGCATCCCATACAATTGCAAATAAATCTCCACCCATGCCATTTCCGGTAGGTTCCACGAGCCCAAGTACTGCATTGGCAGCAATGGCTGCATCAATGGCATTTCCTCCTGCTTTTAACATGTCAAGGGCCACTTGGGTAGCCAGAGGCTGACTGGTGCAGGCCATCCCATGCCGGGCAATCACTTCCGAACGGGTTGCGAAGGGTTCACCAGTAATTCTGTCCTGTGCAAATCCAAAAATCATATAAGCCATCAGGCTCAAACTCAAAACCGCTTTTCTCATGTTTATTATTTATGTGTTTAGCGAAACAATTATCGCCTGAAAATTACAAAAAGATGTGGTGCGTTTCTGAAACTTTACACAATGCGCATAAAAATACCCCATCCAAATCAATGGACAGGGCTGCAT
>JAOZUK010000606.1 GCA_029938715.1 Bacteroidales bacterium
AACTATCTGGAGTATGCTGGTTGGTATAAAGGGTGACGTACGGCTTCGCCGTGTTGGGGTGATGGGTTACAAAATTGTTTTTGCTAATTTAGGGTGTCAAATCAAATAGAAGAGGTCTGAGTATATGGAAGGAATAAAGATGGTGGACCTGCATGGTCAATACCTGAAAATTAAGCATGAAGTGGATGAGGCCATCCAGGGGGTAATCGATTCTACCGCATTTATAAAAGGAAGTGATGTACGCGACTTTCAGGATGAGCTTTCATCCTATATGGGAGTATCACATACCGTGGCCTGCGGTAATGGAACAGATGCCCTACAGGTGGCTATGATGGCACTGGAGTTGCAACCTGGCGATGAGGTGATTACCACCCCGTTTACATTTATTGCCACTGTGGAAGTCATTAAACTGCTTGGTTTAAAGCCGGTATTTGTGGATGTGGAACCCAATACCTTTAATCTGGATCCTGACTTGCTTGAGGAGGCAGTGACAGAGCGTACCCGGGCCATTGTCCCGGTGCATCTGTTTGGACAGTGCGCCAACATGGAAGCCATTATGGCTTTTGCCGGAAAGCATGGAATCTATGTGATTGAGGACAACGCCCAGGCTCTGGGTGCAGAATATACTTTTGCAGACGGATCGGTTCAGAGAGCCGGGACCATCGGACATATGGGGACCACCTCATTTTTTCCCTCCAAAAACCTGGGAGCATTTGGAGATGGCGGGGCCCTTTTTACCAACGACGAAAGTTTTGGTCAGCGGCTTGCATCCCTTGTAAATCACGGGATGAAACAACGCTATTACTATAGTTACGTGGGGGTAAACTCCCGGCTGGATACCCTGCAAGCAGCCATCCTGAGGGTTAAGCTAAAGCATCTTGACTCTTATCACCTGGCACGACAGAAAGCTGCTGCCTGGTACGACCAGGCTTTATCCGGAATATCCGGATTACAGGTCCCCACGCGATCCCCATTTACTACTCATATTTTCCACCAGTATACCCTTCAACTGGATCCTTCAAAAAGAGATCTCCTAAAGGATTGGCTGGCGGAGAGAAAAGTGCCCTCCATGATCTACTACCCGGTCCCTCTTCATCTCCAGGATGCTTATATGGACCTGGGGTATAAGAAGGGTGATCTTCCTGTGTCAGAGGAGCTATCACGCAGAGTGCTCTCCCTTCCCATCCATACGGAGATGGAAGAAGAGCAGCTCAAATACATTACAACACAGGTTCAATCATTTTTTAAATCATAGAACAAAATGGACTACTTTGCACATGAAACAGCAGTGATTGATAAGGGAGTTGAGATTGGGTCTGGCACTAAAATCTGGCATTTCAGTCACATCATGACCGGAAGCATCATCGGTAAGAATTGCAACCTGGGACAGAATGTGGTGGTATCACCCGATGTGGTACTGGGTCAAAATGTAAAGGTGCAGAACAATGTATCTATCTATACCGGTGTTATATGTGAAGACGATGTATTCCTTGGTCCCTCCATGGTATTTACCAATGTAATCAATCCCAGAAGTGCAGTTATTCGCAAGGAGGAGTATATGAAGACTGTGGTGGGGAAAGGTGCTACCATCGGTGCAAACGCAACGGTGGTGTGTGGAAATGACATTGGGAAATTCGCCTTTATTGGTGCAGGAGCGGTGGTGACCAAAGAAGTAAAACCCTATGCACTGGTGGTAGGAAATCCATCCCGACAGGTGGGCTGGATGAGCGAATTTGGTCATCGGCTTTCCTTTGATGATCAAGGAGTCGCTACCTGTCCCGAAAGCAAGGAACAGTACAGATTGGAAAGCGACCAGGTGAGTAAAATCAA
>JAOZUK010000607.1 GCA_029938715.1 Bacteroidales bacterium
AAATGATGAACCTAGAGAAACAAACCCACGAGGTCAGCAACCTGGTACTGAAGGGTATAGTGGACCCCATATTTGAGACAGTATGCTAAGGTATAAAATCACACTGTCAAGGAGGAGTTCATGAAGCGAAAAAATCACAGTAATAAGTTAAAATCCAAGGTGGCTTTATCTGCCATCAAGGCACAAAACACTAATGGCGCAATAGCCTCAGAATTTGGAGTACACACAGGGATGGTGAGCCGCTGGAAAAAACAGGCAATCGACGGTTTACCAGGTATTTTTGGGAATAATCAAAGCAAAACCATACAAACTATGGAAAAAGAACGGGATCTCCTTTTTCAGCAAATCGGCAAATTGCAGGTTGAACTGGAATGGTTAAAAAAAAATACCGGTCACCTGATGTAAGTATTTCGGAACAACGCGCATGTATCGACTCTAACCATGAGTCGATCAGCATTTTGCGCCAATGTGAACTTGTTGGGTTGCCCCGCTCCAGCTACTATCAGCAGCCCTGCTCACAGGATGAAACCATAGAAAACCTTAACCTGATGCTAATTATTGACAAAGAGTACACCAAGTACCCTTTTTATGGTTCTAGGAAAATCAGAGATTCTTTACGACGCAAAGGTCATCCGGTAAACCGTAAACGAATACAACGACTTATGCGTAAAATGGGGATCAAGTCGATAGCCCCGCAACCTAATACGAGCAAGCCGCATCCTGAGCATAAGGTTTACCCGTACCTGTTGAGAAACCTGGATATCGTGTGTCCAGATCAGGTATGGTCGACGGATATCACGTACATCCCTTTTGCTACGGGATTTGTGTACTTGGTTGCTGTAATTGACTGGTTTAGCCGGTATGTCCTTTCCTGGGAGATCTCTATGGATATGGAGGCTTCTTTTTGTATTTCTACCTTGGAAAGAGCCCTGAGGGTTTATGGAAGACCAGAAATTTTTAATACTGACCAGGGAGCGCAGTTTACAAGTAAACGATTTACTGATGTTTTAAAGGATGCAGAGGTGTCGATCAGTATGGATGGGCGGGGACGGGCTCTGGATAATATTTTTATTGAACGGCTATGGAGAAGTGTCAAATATGAAGAAATCTATATCAAAGAGTACAGCTCGGTAAACGATCTGATTCAAGCACTAAAGGTATATTTTGACTTTTACAACACGAAACGACCTCATGCCAGTCTTGGTATCAGAACACCTGGGGAAGTGTATGCAAACTGTAACAATATGCTATACAATTGAAGTGTGGGCGTACTGAACGTGATGTGCTAAAGCACACGTCGATGGGGGTTCTCCACACCCAAGGCATATTCGGATGGATATGTGCTATATAAGGGATTGAGGAGGTGCTACGAACTCAAAAATGCAACATACTGATATCGCACAGTATTTATTTTTAAAAATCAAACTTACCAGGAAATTTAAATAGGATACCAAACATGCATCTTTTGACGTATTGTTAACAGGGTGGGCACATCGAGTTGATGGTGCCAATGACGACCATCCGAATCTTCCGGCTCGCTCCGCTTGCCGTCAATAGGTTTAACGCATTACAGACCCGAGAATGGGAGGGGAGACGAAAGGCTGGGCATATATAATAATACCCAACCTCCCATTTTCGAGTCACTCACTACGGCGCTCGGGTCGCTCCTCAGCGTTGCCCTATCCTCCGAGTGAGCTTTTTTACTATAGTAGAAGTGGATACATTTGCAAAGGAAACTACAAGGAAATAAGCAGAAAAAACATCAAAATTCAACAGCAATTTATTGCTTAACTTTACCTTAAATTTGTCTTGACAATGGGGTCCACCATA
>JAOZUK010000608.1 GCA_029938715.1 Bacteroidales bacterium
GTATTCAATAAGTTTTACCACATGCAATGGATGCCCAAGGTGTTCTATGATGTGTCTCTTTTTTTCACACTGGGGCTTTTCTTACTGATCACCTTTCTATATGGGCGAAAAGCCATTCGATACTATGAAGAGGTAGTAGCTGATTTTAAACACAGAATACGGATTAACTTTTTTTCGGCAATCTCAATTTCATTCTTATTGCTTTCTATTGCATTTCTGGGATTCTGGCCATTTTTATCCATGATTTTCTGGTGGGTAGGTTTACTGCTTCACACCGTGTTAATGTTTTACACCATTAGCTTCTGGATCCGACATAATTTTGAGATCCAGTTTATGAATCCTGCATGGTTTATTCCCGTGGTCGGAAATATGCTGATCCCGGTGGTAGGAGTGGAGTTTATGCCCAAGGGGCTTTCTTTCTTCTATTTTGCAGTGGGTTTTTTCTTCTGGATCGTATTATTCACGATCTTCTTAAACAGGGTCATATTCCATCATCAGCTTCCACAAAAATTTATGCCCACACTTTTTATACTAATCGCGCCTCCTGCTGTAGGATTCATTGCCTATATGCGTATTGCCCAGAGTTGGGATGCATTTGCCATCATGCTCTTGTTCCTGGCCTATTTCTTTGTGGTCCTGATTCTATTTCTCTATAAAAGCTTCAGAAAGATCAAATTCTTTATCTCCTGGTGGGCATTTACCTTTCCCCTGGATGCCATTACCATAGCATCTGTAGTTGCTTATCAGATTACAGCTCAGCCCATATATAAATACCTGGCATTCACATTATTCGCTCTAACTCTTGCGACAGTGGCTTATGTGTCATGGATGACTATCCGTAAGATCAGGCAGGGCGAAATATGTGTAAATGAAGATTAACAATAAAAATATAAACCGATGAAAACAAAAGTACGCACAATAGTATATCTCATTTTCGGATTTATCGCCGGGATCATTTTCTCTGGAGTGGTTATTAATATTTCATCGGGAGAGATGATGGTAAAAGAGATGAGGAGCCCTTATGATTTTGAAAAAACCGTATCGGTCATGACCGATCGGATCAATGGCAAAGAGGGGTGGCATGTGACCGGGGTTATCGATCAGAATGAAGAAGTCACGATGAATGGCGGGTATCCCATAGGGAACTTCAAGATCATAAAGTATTGTTCCGGTAAATATTCAGCAGATATGCTGAGTGCCGATGATAGAAAAAAGATAGGGAATATGATGCCCAAGACCTTTGCAGTGTATGAGAAATCGGATGGACAGGTATATGTATCCACCATGAACGGAGCTGTAATGGGTAAATTATTTGGAGGTGAAATTGAACGTATTATTGAAGAAGTCTCTCTGGAGGTGGAAGATATGATGCGTTTCATTAACCTGAAGTTTACACTGTTTTAAATCACTTTTGAAAAATGAAAACCAGAGAAGAAGTAAATACCCGGTGGATTGACAATATGGCCTTTGAAACAGAGATCAACGGTCACAAAATACTCATTGATGCTGAACCTGATGTGGGCGGGGAGGATCTTGGACCCAGACCCAAGCCCTTTATGCTTGCCGCACTGGGCGGTTGTACAGCTATGGATGTGATTTCCATCTTAAAGAAAATGCGGGTGGAAGTTAAAAACCTGAATGTAAAGGTAGAAGGCGAACTGACCGAGGAATATCCGAGGCGGTTTTATAAGATGCATGTTACCTACGAGATCGAAGGAGATGATTTGCCCATGGATAAAGTCAAAAAGGCTGTCTCCCTGTCAGAAGACAGGTATTGCGGGGTAAGTGCAGTGTATAAAGATGCCCTGGAGCTTACTTCCGAAATCA
>JAOZUK010000609.1 GCA_029938715.1 Bacteroidales bacterium
CAAATTGGATAAACCAAAGACTGAAAAGTATTGAAGTTAGGAAAGAGCTGACTGATGAATGGGACTCTCGCGGAATGAAAAAAGGATTGGAATATGCCATATTAACTGATGAGATTACTAATGCATGGGCCGGATTTACAACAAAAGAATACAAAGCTTTAAAGGATTTAAAAAAGGAAAATCTTCGCGACAATATGACTAATTTGGAATTAGTCTTAAACATGCTTGCAGAAACTTCAACGACTGAATTATCAAAAAAACAAAAACCAAAGACTTTAGGTGAAAACAAGAAAGTAGCAAGGAAGGGAGGGGGAGTCGCAGGCAATGCGAGAAAGGATTTAGAGAAAAAGTTAGGTGAAAGCGTAATAAGTCCTCTGAATGCCAAAAAATTAGGTAAGAATAACGATAAACTTGAAGAATAAGCAATGAAATGCCAACATGCGTTATAGTGCATACCCTACGGGATACGTACCATAGCGCAACCGTCAGACTGTCTAAAAACCTCATAACTTGTTTATAACGCAGGTTGACTGATTTTCACTATGGTTCTGGTTAGTTGTAAGTTATAGCATGAAGTACATACAAGGACAAAACAGGTCACAGACCTATCTTTTCCCGGTTACTTTAGATGATGCCATTAGTGAGGACAATGAAGTTCGGTTGATTGATGTTTTTGTGGATAGCCTGGCATTAGAGAGTTACGGTTTTCAGATAGATCAAGGCGAAAACGGCAGGCCAGCCTACCATCCAGGAGACCTTCTCAAGCTCTTCATATATGGCTACATGAACAAAGTTCGTTCATCACGCCGACTTGAGAAAGAGAGCAAGCGAAACATTGAAGTGATGTGGCTCTTGGGCAGCCTTCATCCTGATCACAACACCATTTCGAACTTCCGGCGAGATAATCCCAGGGCGATCAAGAAAGTCTTTATGGAGACGGTGAAAATTGCCAACTATTTCAATCTCATCGGAGGAACGCTGATAGCAGGGGATAGTACAAAATTCAGGGCCCAGAACAGCAAGAAGAATAACTTCAACCAGAAGAAAATATCCAGGCATTTAGAATACATCGAGAACAAGCTTCAGGAGTATAATGAAGCACTGGCTCAGAGCGATGGGGATAATAAAGAGCATATTGAAGATCAAATTGAACAGCAAAAAAAAAGGGCTGAAGGATATCGTGAGATAGAAAACCAGCTGAAGGAAAGCGGCGAGTCGCAGGTATCGACATCAGATCCAGACAGCCGCCAGATGATCATCCGCAATAACATTACTGAAGTAGCATACAACGTACAAACCACCGTCGATGCAAAGAACAATCTGTTGATCGACTACAACGTTACCAACAGTAACGACAGCAAAGCCATGGGCAATATGCTCCAAAGAGCCAAGAGTATATTGCGCACCAATGAGTTTACAGCCCTTTACGACAAAGGCTATCATACCGGATCTGAGTTTAAGATAGCCCATGACCTGAATGTTAATACCCTAGTCACTATACCTAACCAGACTGTACACGCACCAGACCCGGCATACGATGTGAAAAACTTCACTTATTTCCCGGAGGGAGATTATTACATATGCCCACAAAACAAGCACCTAACCACAAATGGTAAATGGCACAAGGCACCAGCCTATTACTTCAAACGATATGTCACAAAGGCATGTAAGTCATGCAGCGTGAAGGATCAGTGTTCGAAGGCTACCTATGGAAAGGGAATACAGCGAAGCGAATACCATGAATACATAGAAGGTAACAAAGAACGGGTTGAACAGAATAAGGCTCTTTACAAACAACGTCAGGCTATAGTTGAGCATCCATATGG
>JAOZUK010000227.1 GCA_029938715.1 Bacteroidales bacterium
AAAGTAGAAAGTCTGTCGAATTAAAATCAAAAAATTATGAAAGATCTAATGAGGATTGGTATGCTGCTGACGGTGGTATTCCTGGCCAGTGCATTCGGGACTGGTTGTAATAAATTGTTTGATGGTAAAACCTTAAATGGTTGGGAATGTGATCCGGAGGAGGTGGCATCCCACTGGCAGGTAAAGAAGGGTAAGATTCTCCATGGCGAGAACAGTGATAAGAAGGGATCCATGCTATGGACCACCGATGAGTATATTGATTATGAGCTGGAGCTGGATTACCAGACCCTGACCGATGACTATGATACGGGGGTATTTCCAAGAGGTGAGGGCCACCAGGTGCAGATAGGGATCTCTCGCTCCTTGCAAAAGGATATGACGGCCTGTATCTACGCTCCAAAGGATGACCGGGGCTCCTATCCGGGACAGACCGATAAGGTGGCAGAATTCCATAAGCTAGGGGAGTGGAACCACCTGAAGATCATCGTTACAGGAAAAAGGATTCAGACCATATTAAATGGGGAGCCTTTTGTAGACTATGAAGGAATTACCATCAATGATAAGGGTCCCATAGGTTTGCAGCTTCATCAGGGGGTGCATATGGCAGTACAGTTCAAGAATATTACCATCAAAGAATTATAGCATTATCTATGAGGCATCACTTATCCTGGCTGTCCTATGAGTACAAGCTTCAACCATCGGTACATCTTAATTATTTCGTTGATTTCTGCATTGGGCGGATTTCTTTTTGGATACGACTGGGTGGTGATCGGTGGGGCCAAATTCTTCTATGAGCGTTATTTTGAAATAGCTCAAATTCCACATCTCCAGGGAATCGCCATGTCGAGTGCACTTCTGGGTTGTATCCCGGGGGCACTCTTTGCAGGTTATTTCAGCGATCGTTTTGGACGAAGAAGGTCCCTGAGTCTGGCAGCTGTTATATTCGTTCTTTCTGCGCTTGGAACCGGATTTTCGGAAAATTTCACCCTCTTTATGCTCTACCGCATCCTGGGTGGACTAGGTGTGGGGATGGCTTCAGTGGTTTCTCCCATCTATATTGCTGAAATAGCGCCCAGTCAAATGAGGGGGAGGCTGGTGGCCCTGAACCAGCTGAATATTGTACTGGGAATACTCGCTGCGCAAATTGCCAATTACCTGATTGCCCAGGATGTGCCTGACGGTGCCACCAATGAGTTTATCCTCCAATCGTGGAATGGGCAAATGGCCTGGAGATGGATGTTCTGGGCAGAAACCATCCCGGCAGGGATCTTTTTTGTGCTTTCGTTTTTTATTCCTGAATCTCCCAGGTGGCTTGTGAAGTACGGCCATTTCGAGCCCGCCTTGAGGACACTAAATAATATTGGAAATGAGGGTTACGGTCTCACCATTCTGGCAGAGATCAAGGCCAGCCTGAAAGAAGCCAGTAAGAAGATAGATTATAAGTCTTTGCTTAGCAAAGGAGTAAGACCAGTCCTCGTTGTGGGACTGGTGCTGGCATTTTTCCAGCAGTGGTGTGGGATCAATATTGTATTTAACTATGCCGAGGAGGTATTTACTTCGGCAGGTTTTGGGATCAATGCATCCTTGCTGAATATTGTGGCCACCGGAGTTGTGAACCTGGCCTTTACCCTGGTGGCTCTGCGTATGGTGGACCGTTGGGGTAGGAAAAAGCTGATGTTATTGGGAGCGTCAGGACTGGCCATTACCTACACCTTGTTGGGAGCGGCCTATTACATGGAATTAAATGGTACCGTGGTTTTGATGGTGATCCTGGTGGGCATTGGTCTCTACGCACTCACTCTGGCTCCGGTGACCTGGGTAATCCTCTCTGAGATTTTCCCCAACCGGATCCGTGGAGCGGCCATGGCAGTGGCCAGTACCACCCTGTGGATTGCCAGTACCCTGCTGGTGCTTTTGTTTCCAATTATAAAGTCTAAAATTTATATTTATGGTGCTTTCTGGATTTATGCTGCTATCTGCATCTTTGGATTTTTCTTTGTGAAAGCAAAACTTCCCGAGACAAAAGGGAAGTCATTGGAAGAAATTGAATCGTTGTTTTAATAAAACTATATTCTACATCGCATGAAAAAATCAATTGTACTGATCATTGCAGCTCTGGCTTTTGGGCTGACCTCAACCTACGGGCAATCAACCCAGGGAAAGCTTGTAATCAATGCCGATCTGGGAGAAAATACCATCAGCAGGCATATTTATGGTCATTTTTCTGAACATCTGGGGAGATGCATATATGGCGGATACTGGGTGGGAGAGGACTCCGAAATTGTCAATACCAGAGGAATCCGGAATGATGTGGTAAGTGCATTGAAGGCTACAAATATCCCCAACCTGCGATGGCCTGGAGGTTGCTTTGCCGACGAGTACCACTGGATGGATGGAATTGGTCCCGCTGATCAGCGACCCACCATGATTAATACCCACTGGGGAGGAGTGACAGAAAACAATCGTTTTGGCACCCATGAATTCCTGGATCTTTGCGAGCAGCTGGGTACAGAACCCTACATATGTGGGAATGTGGGTTCGGGCAGTGTGGAAGAGATGTCCAAATGGGTGGAGTATATCAATCTCGAGGGGGTCAGCCCCATGGCCGACCTGAGGCGTGTGAATGGTCGTGACGAACCCTGGGATGTCAGATATTGGGGAGTAGGAAATGAAAACTGGGGATGTGGTGGTGCAATGACCGCTGAATTCTATGCAGACCAGTACCGACGTTATGCAGTCTATTGCAGGAATTATGGAAAATCGAAATTGTTAAAGATTGCAGGGGGTGCAAATTCAAGCGATTACCACTGGACAGAGACCCTGATGAAGGAGATCCCTCACCATATGATGTATGGCATCTCCCTTCACTACTATACCACCGACTGGAGTGGCAAAGGATCAGCCACCGAATTTGGGGAGGCCGAATATGCAAAAACCCTGGACATGTGCCTGCATGTAGAGGATGTAATAGACCGTCATATCAATATCATGGATGTGTATGACCCTGAGCAGAAGGTGGCATTGATTGTGGATGAATGGGGTACCTGGCATGATGTGGAACCAGGAACCAATCCGGGATTTCTTTATCAGCAAAATACCCTTAGAGATGCCATGGTAGCAGCACTGTCGCTGAATTACTTTAATGAAAGATGCGACAGAATTAAAATGGCCAACATCGCACAAACAGTAAATGTACTACAGGCGCTGATCCTTACCGATGAGGCAAAGATGCTGCTCACACCCACCTATCATGTCTTTGAGATGTTTCAGGTGCACCACGATGCAAAACTGTTACCGGTCGCTCTGCAGACACCCGAGTATTCCTTCGAAGAGAGGTCACTACCTATGCTTAGCGTATCTGCTTCGAAAAACGAAAATGGCACCATCTCCATCTCCATTATCAACATAGATCCCAATCAATCCAATGAGTTGACCATTGATCTCAGAGGTGCTGAATCTGGTGCGGTTACTGGCCGAATCCTCTCCGCCGAGAAGATCAACAGCCACAATTCATTTGAAAACCTGGAAGAGGTGAAGCCGGTAGAGTTTAATGCAGGATCGTTTAAGAAAGGGATCCTGAAGACCACCATCCCGTCCAAATCCATTGTGGTGCTTCAAATCGCTGCCAAATAGTACAACAAAAGTCCTGTTTTGTGCATTGACTGGTTGTGATCAGAGAACTATGTTAGTCTTTCAATTTGACTTTCAGGACTAACTCTTAAACTTTGCGAACATGACCCAATATTTTTCAGTACTCAGGAAATCATTATGGATGGCCTTTCTGGTGCTATTTAGTTCTACAGGATACTCTGCCACCATCATTCTCACCAGCGATCAGCAGTTTAACGACCTGCTTGATCCCGATAAAAAGATTGATCTCTCAACCGGGTTTAACAAGCGGTATGGCAGTCTGAGGGAGATTTGCGAGTCCGCTCAGAAGCGGGGTGACCATACCCTTACCATTGCCTTTGATGAGTTTTTCAGACAGTACAGGGAACAGTCGGGCACCGAAAGGCTGTTGACTCCAGACAGCGATGAATATGTGGATAAAATTAAGATCATTGCCGATTTTGCTGCCAAATATGGCATGGGTATGGGTCTTAGCCTGTTAAGTCCACTGGAATTGGGCCCCGCATTTAAAAAGCAGACGGGCGAATCGGGTCAATGGGTCCATTATAAAGTGGGGAATCGTGATCCCCAATCGGGAAAATTTCATGTGAAATTGTGGCAGCAGCTTTACTGGACCAATAACAAAGGAAAATTTTCCATCAAACTCAAAGGGGTAAAAGCTTATGCTTTCAAGGAGAACCACCTTCCCAATACCATGTTTAAGGCAGTGGACAGGGATGATATCATTGAACTTCAGGATGTAAGTTATACCCAATGGGAAATCCCCGTTCCGGGTGATGATTCCGATATGGATACCGATCTCTGGAGTGCCACATCCGGATCCGGACAAAATGTGGATCGTGCCAGGCGGATTGAAGTCTATTCAAACGGTTCGGATGAACTTGAAGGATATGACCATGTGATGGTCCAGCTGGAATACGATGTCCCGGAGATGGAGTATTTCAGTCCGGAAGCCAAACCCTTCCTGGAAAAACTTCTGAAGAAGTATAAAGATAAAGGCATTAATCTTCAGCACTTTTATTCTGATGAGTTGCACCTGCAACAGGACTGGGTCTACTTCGGTCACCACGACAATGGTCAGCTTGCAGTTCGGTATTACACTCCCTCCATGGGCAAATACTACCAGGAGCGTTTTGGAGTGCCCTTTGAAGAGAAAGATCTGCTCTATTTTGCCTGCGGACCCGATATCAACACCAACTCGGTGATGGCCACACAGCATGTTCAGTACGTAAGAGGCGAATCACGTGAAGCTATTCAAAAATCTTACCTCTTCAGGGATAACTACTACTACATGCTCAATGAACATGTGGTGGATCTGTTTAAAGATGCCAAGGCTTATGCCTCTGAGTTATTTGGTGTGGAGGACTGGGGCACCCATGGACACTCTTCCTGGGCCGAGAGTCCCACCGTAGATATGTGGAACCTGGAAAATCTGGACCGCCATGCCTATAAGTATGAGTATACTCCCAATTTTGTATGGGGGAACACTGCACAACAGGCTGCTGCTGCCTGTTATGACTACTTTAAATGGGGAGAATACCTGGAACCCACCCGAAATGACTTTGCAGAGCTTGGATGGAACGACCGGAACTACTATGGAGCCGCCATGTCCGCTTCACTTGGAGTGCTCAACCGCATTCCAAACTCTTACCCGGCTTTCTGGGGTATGCCACGTGAGGTAGCAAGACGGAAAGCTGCCGTAAATGATGCTTATGGAGGTTCCCCCCGCTCCCGCACCATCGACCTGATTCAGGGTCACGTACACCGTGATGTGGATGTACTGGTACTCTATCCCATGAACCTGGTGGCAGCAGATGAACGTTTTGGGAGCTGGATGACCCAGTATGGTTATTGCAACTTTATCACAGCAGAGAAATTACTTGAGCTGGCCACCATCAATGAAAAGGGAGAGATCCTGATTAAAGAAAAAAAGTATACAACCCTGGTTTCCCTGTTTGAACCCTTGCCTAACAAAGGGTTGCTGGATATGATGAGAGAGCTTTTGAATAATGGGGGAAATGCTTTATGGTTCGGCCCACCGCCCATTATTAATGCTGCTGGTGAAAATTGTCTCGACAAGTGGGAGATGCTCTTTGGAGTGAAGTACATTTCATCGGAACCACAGGGCAGGATCGCTGTAGGAATGCGTATCGATTTCACCGATCAGATGATGGATGTTCCTCCCCAGTATATTCTTACCGATTTTATGGTAGACAGGATATACCCTGTGGAAGCAGGGGAGGGTACCTCCAGACTGGCCTATTGTGACAACAACCTGCTCGTGGGGACCGGTAAAGGAAACGCATACTACTTCGGTTTCCGTCCCCGGGATGATCAATCGGGCAGCCTTGGATATGAAACCCGTACGCTTTTTGAGATCCTGGACCATGTGGGAGCCTATGCACCAACTGGTTCTTTTTCCGATGTAAATGACAATACAGAGCATGTTTCCCGCAACTCCAATTACCTGACAACAAGGTTCCCAAATGGAGCCACAGTAGTGGTAAGGCATTACAAAAGTCACCGGGAGACCTGGGATGGAGGATTCTCCCGCAACGCCGAAGAGGATGCTGCAGCGCTTGAACTCAATCCGCTTCCTACTGATGAGATCTCCCTGGAGAACTTTAAGGTAAATGGACATGAGGTAAGCTACGAGGGTACCCTCACCATGGCCTTCAGGGTGAATGATTTGAACGAGTTGATTGCTTTTGAAGGTGAGAACTGCAATCAGGTGGAAATTGACGGGAAGGTCTTTAAGTTCTCAGAAACTCCATTGAAAAAAATTGTATTTGCCCCTTCACGGACTATAATTAGTAAGCATATCGAAGAGGGTATATCGGCACAAGCTACCTTGGATAACGATGAAAAGGAGAGCCAGAATGAGCTTCAGAT
>JAOZUK010000610.1 GCA_029938715.1 Bacteroidales bacterium
TTTTAACGCCGGAGTAGACTGATGCCACCCACCGACGCAAAACGCTACCACCCATTTTTACTTCCAGGATAAAAACGGTAATCTTTCGTTTCCTGAAAGATTACGAAAATGATATCCACTTTCACCTGTCTTCATTGTGGCTGCACATTCCCATGCAATCCACGCGCAAAGGATCAAAAATATTGCAATGCTAAGGAGTGTCGTCGTGCCAGTAGACGCGCTTGGAAGAATAAGAGCTACAAAACAAATAAATCCTATCGGCAGAAATGTTTGGATAGTCAGAAATCCTGGCGAGAAAAGAATCCTGGTTATCAGAAACAATACCGTAAGGATCACCCTGATTATATAGCCGGTTGCTATGCATCACAAAAAGTGCGCTATAAAAAGAGGCGGGAAGCTGATCAGAAAGCTATTGACAAAAATAATGTAAATAGGAACACGTTATCCAGCAATCCCAGAAGGGACGGGGTCTACAAGCTAATTCCTGTAGATGGCAGAAAAAATAATGTAAATAGGAACACGATAGTGGTTAGGATGCAGATTTTATCAGGGTAAGCAATGTTTTTCGCCCATTTTCCCCTCATAATGTAAATAGGAACACGTTCGTTTAGGATAAAACTCTCTTCTACTTTTACCGGTATCAAAAACACACAGCCGGTGAGCCCAAGAATCGAAGAGATACGGATAGAGAAATTTGATCTTTCCCTGGCCGGGATGCGCATTATAGTCCCGGACTATGTTGCACGGGTACAAGACTCACTATGGTTACATGGACAGTTACAACCGGTTGTTGCGCGCGAGCATGATGGGAGCTACCAGGTAATAGATGGGTTCAAGCGTGTATATTCGGCTATAGAGCTGATGATCAAGACCCTTCAGTGCTATATTCTGGATGTCGATGAAAAGCAAGCCAAGATACTGTTGTTAAGTTGTCACGGGGCCAATGATAAAATGGAGGTATGGGAAGAGGCGATGATATTAAAGGATCTGTTGGAGAGCCATGATATGAGTCAGCGGCAGCTGTCCAAGCTAACTGGTCACAGCCCTTCTTGGGTGAGCCGGCGCTTGTCTCTGATCAGCAAGATCGATGAAGAGGTCTCCTCATTGATCCGGATGGGGTCAATAACCAGTAGACATGCACGGGCACTGATAAGGTTGCCCCGGGGCAATCAGATAGATATAGCCCAAATCATGATCAGGTTGGGATTAAGTACACGTATGAGTGAAAGGCTAATAGATACTTATCTGGAGGCGGAAGACACAGATCAGCAGCAGGATATTCTTGCTGATCCTAAGCTGGTACTATGGGGTCAGCCGGATTACTCTGAGTCTCTCTATGACTATGATCGTGACTATGATTTTGATGAGAGGCTAACTCCATATGGGAACAATCTGATGCTATCGCTTGTGAATTTTCTGCGTCCGGTTCGCTCCTTGCTTGTACAGTTAGGTGATCCCAAAATTGAAGGGTTAAAGGAAGCCGAGCGGATGATTATCGACCCGTTTTTGAGGAAGGTATCCGGTTATACGGAGCGATTATCCAAAGTAACCCGTCCATTACAAATCCATAATAAACAAACCAACTAAAACAGCAGCAAGATGAAAGATGAACAAGCGGAGAACAGGGTTGTCACCCTGCATGGGATGGGATGGAGCATCCGCCGCATAGCGCGTGATCTTCATATCTCCCGTAAACGAGTGGGCCGGATCCTGGTATCAAAATCGGTTTTACGTGATACCACCCCTGAGGATAGGATACAACAGAAAAGACAGCGTGTGAGCAAACTGGATCCTCACAAGAGTTACATTGGAGATCTGT
>JAOZUK010000611.1 GCA_029938715.1 Bacteroidales bacterium
AGAGAGGGACTTGAGATTATCATGGCTCAACATGGAGGTTCTGAACACACCGAGTTTCAAGACAAGCAGGTGGAGGCTGTGGTGATCCTGAAACTGACCATAGATACCCTTACCGGGAAACAATCCAGCAACTGGGAGCGAGTTCAGGAGGAAACCTGTTTAACCCTGGAGACTGATCGGCTGCACTTGCAGGAAATTTCCTGGGACGATCTGGACCAGCTTCATCAACTTCATTCCATTCCTGAAGTGGATGAATTCAACACGCTTGGAATTCCTTCATCCGTAGAGGAGACTAAAAATATTATGGGGAGGGAAATAGAGGCTCAGATGAATGTCCAAAGATCGAGCTATACCTGGAAAATTGAATTGAAAGCGGGAGGTCAGTTCATCGGACTGGCTGGTATCACACTCTCCAATGACAAATTCAGGCTTGGTGAGATTTACTATAAGTTCGATCCTCAATTCTGGGGGAAGGGCTATGCCACAGAAGTAGCCAATAAGCTCATTTCAACTGGTTTTGAGGTGTTTGAACTTCATAAGGTGGAAGCGGGGGTGGCTGTGGGGAATAAAAGATCGATCAAAGTTCTGGAGAAGGCCGGAATGAAAAGAGAAGGATTGAGAAGAAAGATCCTGCCCATTCGTGGTGATTGGGTGGATAATTACCACTACGCCATTGTGGAGAATGACCTCCTGTAGTTTTATTTCTACTGGCCCCTCCTTTCACCAAGGGATGACAACCTGATTACCCTGTCGGGCCTGTTGACCACCACGTAGACATTGCCATCCGGATCCAGTCCAATATCCCTTACACGGCCGTAATTCTTCATAATCACCTCCTGGTGCATGACCCGGTCTTCATCCAGATCCAACAGGATGACCTCTTCGTACTTAAGTGCTCCCACAATCAGTTTATTCTGCCATTGAGGGAACTCATCTCCCTGATAAAATTCAATACCACACACCGCGATGGATGGTTTCCAGTAGATGCTGGGCTGGGCATACCCCTCTTTCCTGGTAAATTCCGAAACAGGGGTTCCATTGTAATTGCTGCCATAGGTGATCACTGGCCAGCCATAATTGGCTCCACTTCTGATCAGGTTAAGCTCGTCGCCACCAAGGGGACCATGTTCAGAGGCCCAGATCTCATCTGTTTCGGGGTGTACTGATATTCCCTGGGGATTCCTGTTTCCAATGGTAAACAGAGTTGATAATCCCTGACCTATAAAAGGATTGTCTACCGGAACGGTCCCATCGGGATTGAGTCGGTGAATCTTTCCATTGGGTCTGGAAGGGTCCTGGGCCTGGTCCTGGGCGCCGCGGTCACCAATGCTAAAATAGAGGTATCCTTTCTGATCAAAAACGATCCTGTTCCCGTAGTGGTGCCTGGTGGTTCGGTAAGTCTCCAGAGGTGCTTCGTAGATCAATTGCTCATCCACCCACTTCATATCCTCAATTCGGCCTCGTACAATTCGGGTCATGGCAGGAGGCCTCTCCTCTCCCTCCCTCTTCTCTATTTCGTGGCTGTAGGATAAATAGACCCATCCATTCATCTTATAGTCTCTGTCAATATTCACATCCATTAATCCTCCCTGCCCTTCGTTCAATACAAACGGAGTCCCCGAAACAGGACTTTCAACCAGCTCCCCCGCCACCACCATCCTTAAACTTCCCGGTTTTTCAGTGATCAGCGCACTATCCCGATTTAGAAAAACAATGGCCCAGGGAATTTCCAGGCCATCCAGCCAAATATCGGTCTTAACGGTGTAGTCTAAAGTCTCCAGTTTTTCAGGAGGATCTGGCTTAACAACTCCCACCCT
>JAOZUK010000612.1 GCA_029938715.1 Bacteroidales bacterium
CCGATGAAGACAGACAGACATTTGATCAGCTTCACGGTACGTCTGAACTGGTTTTCCCCTATGTTGAGAATCATATGTTCTATGTGGAACACTGGTTCCACTCAGTGTTCTGGAACAAGATGAGAGATGTTGCTTCCATCATGGTTGAGCATCAATTCATGAAAAATACAGAAGATATCTGGTATTTGTCCCGCAGTGAAATAAAAGAAGCATTATGGGATCTTGTCACCTCATGGGCGACAGGAACAAAAGGATATGGTCCCCTGCACTGGCCCGAAGAAATCGAATGGAGAAAAGGTGTTTACCAGAAATTTAAGGAAAATCGACCCCTTCCTGCACTTGGAATACCACCTGAAGTAATTGCAGAACCCTTTACTATTGTGCTTTGGGGGGTCACCAATGACAGCATGGCGGCATGGGCAAAATTAAAAGAAATCGGTGATCCGGACAAAGTGAATGAACTTGAAGGATTTGCAGGCTCACCCGGTGTGGTTGAAGGTATTGCCAGGGTCTGCCGGTCTGTTGAAGATATCGGAGAACTCAAAGAGGGTGAAATCCTTGTTTCACCGACGACTTCGCCATCCTGGGCTCCGGTCTTCCAGAAAATCAAAGGTGTTATCACTGATGTGGGAGGTATCATGTGCCATGCAGCAATTGTCTGCCGTGAATATGGTATGCCTGCCGTTGTTGGAACCGGCCAGGGAACGACTATTATTAAGTCCGGCATGAAAATTAAACTAAATGGCGATACAGGCAGAGTCTATATCGAAAGGTAAGTTAGAATCATGGAAAAAAGACATGACTATGTCCTCTGGTTTGAAGAATGTGACCTGGAATCAATTCCTATGGTGGGCGGTAAAAACGCCAGCTTAGGGGAACTGCTGAAAGCAGATATCCCGGTTCCGCCCGGATTTGCCATAACCACCAAAGCCTATAATCTTTTTCTTGAGCAGGGAAACATCAAAAAGGAAATATTCAAAGCTTTGGAAAGCGTTACTACCGACGATGTGGAATCCGGAGAAAAAGCAAGTGTTGCTATCAGGACTATCATTGAAAGCACACCAATGGAGGAGGACTTGCAGGATTATATTGGAGAATTTTATAGAAGACTCTCCAGAAAATGCAATGTTCCAGCGGTTCCAGTGGCAGTAAGATCAAGTGCAACTGCCGAGGATCTTCCGGGAGCCAGTTTTGCAGGACAGCAGGATACCTTTCTCTGGATAAGAGGGGTAGAGGATATTCTTGAGCATGTGAAGAAATGCTGGTCAAGTCTTTTTACTGCACGAGCCATCTACTATAGAAGTAAAATGGGATTTGATCACGAACTGGTGGAAATCTCTGTAGGTATTCAGAAAATGGCAAATGCATGGACCGCCGGTGTGATGTTTACATTGAATCCTGCCACCGGCGATCACTCTACCGTTGCCATAGATGCAAACTTTGGGTTTGGAGAGAGTGTTGTCAGTGGTGAATGCACACCGGATAATTTTATCATTAATAAAATCACAGACGAAATTATCAAGAAATCAATCTCCCATAAAACTATCCTGTATACCCGTGATCCTGAAAGCCATTGTGTCATAAAACAAGCGGTTCCCTCGGAGAGAATGGATATCCAGTGCGTGGTGGATAAGGATGCCATTGAGCTTGCCAAAATCGGAAAGCGTATTGAAAAACATTACGGCAAGGCCATGGATATTGAATGGGCCATTGATAAAGACACACCCGGCAAAGCAAAAATTCTGATTCTTCAAAGCAGACCGGAGACCGTCTGGAGTGGTAAAAAGATCGAACCGGTCATGAAAAC
>JAOZUK010000613.1 GCA_029938715.1 Bacteroidales bacterium
AGAGCCTGACCCTCTGGAAATGAAATAATGTGATCAAACTGAGCATGAATCACCACCCCCCTGTGTCAGGATAGATGTCGCCTCAATTAAAAATTAAAGTTGGGGCATTGAGGTGACAAATATGGGACATCCTATCCAATTAAAAGAAACTGTGTTAAAAAAAGTTTTGTTGGGAAATAAAACACAATTTGAAATTGCAAGCGACTTTGGAGTAGGCCGATCCACAATCGGCAAATGGTTAAGAGAATACAAACAAAATGGAAACATAAATTTGAACTCAAAAGAAAAACGTCCCAGGGACTGGACTGCCGAAGAACGCATTTCAGCAATAATTGAAACCGGTACCATAACGGCGGAAGAAAAAGCTGCCTGGTGTCGGAGAAGCGGTATTTTTACCCATCATCTGGATCAATGGAAAAAAGATGCCATATCAGCCATGTCATTGAAAGCCACAAGAAAGAAAACTGAATCTGAAAAATATTTCAAAAAAGAAATAGCAGCTCTTAAAAAAGACTTATTCCGCAAAGATAAAGCATTAGCAGAAACAGCAGCCTTGCTGGTTCTTAAAAAAAAAGCCCGGGAGATCTGGGGGGAGCTAGAGGACGATTGATCAGCCAGGAAGATAAACAAACTGTTTTGATGTTAATCTCAGAGGCCTGTAAATCTGGAGCCCGGAAAAGCAAGGCATCACAATTGTTGGGTCTGACCATTCGAACACTCCAGCGCTGGGATCAACAGGGGGTATCAGATAAAAGGAAAGGTTCTCGAGCTGTTCCTGGTAATAAATTATCTGATGATGAAAGGGTTCAGATAGTAAATATATTAGAATCCCCTGAATTTGCGGACTCCAATCCAAATCAGATAGTTCCAAGGCTTGCTGACCAGGGGATTTATCTGGGCTCTGAAGCAACCATGTACAGAATACTTCGTGAATTAAAAATGAATATACACCGTCAATCAAGCCTGCCAGCAAAGAGACACAGCCCTGATCCTTTGATTGCAAATGGCCCGAACCAGTTGTGGAGTTGGGACATAACGTATTTGCCATCAACAATAAGGGGCAGGTTCTTTTACTTGTATATGGTAATGGATTTATACAGCCGGAAAGCTGTTGCCTGTCAGGTCTATGAATATGAGTCTGGAGAGCTGGCAGCTGATTTGATAACAGATGCCTGTCTGCGTGAAAAAATTTCAAAAGACCAGATTACTTTACATTCTGATAATGGATCTCCGATGAAAGCTGCCACCATGCTTGCCAAACTTCAAGATTTGGGAGTCGTTCCCTCATTTAGCAGACCCAGGATCAGCAATGATAATCCATACTCAGAATCATTGTTCAGGACATTGAAGTATAGGCCGGAATACCCGAACAAACCATTTGAAAATATATGTGAAGCAAGAGTTTGGGCCAATCGTTTTATTCATTGGTATAATACTGAACATCTACATAGCAGTATTCATTTTGTTACACCGGAAGACAGGCATAACAGCAGGGATATAAAAATTCTTGCAAACCGGCATGATGTTTATCAGGAAGCAAAGTTGAAAAACCCTGAAAGATGGTCAGGCAAAACAAGAAATTGGAATCCTGCTACAGAGGTTATTTTAAAAAAATTTAAAAAAGTAAAACAAGTTTCTGGAAAGATTAAGAAAGCTGCATAAATCGTTAAAAATGGCAGCGCATAGCAAAATATTCTCATGGGTGAGAATGGGCCTCAATTACCCGTCGGAACCCATGAGAATATTTTGCGGTGAAATTGACAAATTATTTTAGGAAAAGGCGACAACTTGCTTGACATCCACCG
>JAOZUK010000614.1 GCA_029938715.1 Bacteroidales bacterium
CAAGAGGAGACCAAAGACACTGTAAAACAGATCTTCACAGAATACCTGGAAAGAAAAGGTCACCGTAAAACCCCCGAACGTTATGCCATTCTTGAAGAAATCTATTCAAGAGATGGACATTTCGATATAGAGTCTCTCTATATCTTTATGAAAAATAAAAACTACAGGGTGAGTAGAGCTACACTTTATAATACCATAGAGTTGTTGCTTGATTGCAGCCTGGTAGTTAAGCACCAATTCGGCAAGAACATAGCCCAGTTCGAGAAAGCATATCACTGCATGCAGCACGATCACCTCATTGACATGAATTCGGGCAATGTAATTGAGTTTTGCGATCCCAGAATTGAAGAGATAATCAAGACTGCCTGCGAGCTTAACAACTTTACTCCCAGTCATCACTCCCTCTATATTTATGGCAGGAGCAAGAATGACAATACCGAGACTAAATAGATACCACTTTTTTTCTTAATTTTATCCGGACTTTGATGCCGGAATACCGGCTTATTTTATGCCATAAACTCACAATTTAAATTCAAATGAAAGTTGATGTTCTTTTAGGCCTCCAGTGGGGAGACGAAGGTAAAGGGAAAGTGGTTGATGTTCTTACACCCAGTTATGACATTATCTGCAGGTTCCAGGGAGGCCCCAATGCCGGCCACACCCTTGAGTTCAATAACCGCAAGCACATACTGCACAATATACCTTCAGGTATATTCAGAGAGGACAAACTTAATATGATCACCAACGGTGTGGTTTTGGACCCCATGGTTTTCAAACGTGAAATTGACTCCCTTGAGATCTTGGGAATCGACCTGACCAAAAACCTCTGGATATCAAAGAAAGCACATCTGATACTTCCCACCCACAGAATCCTTGATGCCGCGTCAGAAGCGGCCAAAGGGAAATCAAAAATCGGATCCACCTTAAAAGGAATAGGACCTACTTACATGGATAAGACGGGTCGCAATGGACTTCGCGTGGGTGATCTTGACCTTGATTTCACCTCCAAATATGAAGCCCTTAAAGAGAAGCATAGGAAATTGCTCATGCAATATGATTATGAATACAACCTGGACGAAGAGGAGAGATTCTTTGATGGTATCGAGCTTATCAGGAAATTCAAACGAGTGGATACAGAGTATGCAATAAACCGCTTCCTGGAAGAGGGAAAATCCATACTTGCTGAGGGTGCTCAGGGAACCCTGCTGGATATAGACTTTGGCTCCTATCCTTTTGTCACCTCTTCCAATACCATCTGTGCAGGAGCCTGTACGGGCATGGGTATCGCACCTACAACCATTGGCGAAGTCTACGGAATTTTCAAAGCATACTGCACCCGTGTGGGTAGCGGCCCTTTTCCTTCTGAACTCCTTGATGAAGAAGGTGAAAAATTAAGGGATATCGGAAAGGAGTATGGCTCCACCACCGGAAGACCCCGTCGTTGCGGATGGCTTGATCTTGTGGCTCTTAAGTATAGTATTATGCTAAATGGGGTAACTCAGTTGATTATGACCAAAACAGATGTGCTGGATACCTTCGATTCTATAAAAGTGGTCACTGCATACTCTGTAAACAACGAACTTACCGATCAGCTTCCCTTTGACCTGTCAGTCGATGTAAAACCCATATTCACCGAACTGCCTGGTTGGGAAACGGATCTGACAGGCATACGTGTTAAAGAGCAGTTCCCAAAAGAGCTGAACGAATACATCCGCTTCCTGGAGAAGGAGCTGAAGGTACCCATCAAGTTTGTCTCAGTGGGGCCCGACCGAGAGCAGATAATTGAAATGTAGTTACATTGGCT
>JAOZUK010000067.1 GCA_029938715.1 Bacteroidales bacterium
TCTCTGTTCTTGAGGTTAAGAAACAGCATTTTAGGTGATATGAACAGGATGGGATTCATTGCTGCTGCAAAGGTATGGTGAAAGTCTATTACTTCAGGGAATGATGAGATGTTTTTGGGCAGATGTGACTACTGCTCCTTTTTTATCAGGTATTTTTTGTAATAGAGGTCGATGATCTGTGCTTTCCTGGTTGCGGCTTCGCTCTTCCGGTCCTGGTACTCTTTTTTTGATTCACCTTTTCTTCTGGGTTCAAAAAGGGGATCGGAGGAGAGTTCATTATGGTAATCCTGGTCAAAATATCGGATTACGAATATCTCAGGATCTATCTCCCATCGGGTAAGGTCACCTGCGTAGGAGATGCTGTAAAACGACTCTCCGGTGGGGTGATAGACCAGGTCCATCACAGCCGCTTCACTGTCGATGAAGTTGTGAATTTTATCCCCCGATATTACATCCCAGAGGATCACCGACTGATCGGCAGATCCACTGATCAGATATTTCCCATCGGGACTGAACTCCACTTCCAGCGCCATATCTCTGTGCCCTTTTAGCAAATGAACCAGCTCCTCTTCGGGCAGGTTGTAGATCCTGATTGAATGATCCTTTGAGGCTACAGCCAGTAGCTGGCCATCGGGACTGAACTCTACATCATATACATCCTGGGCTGGCCCATGGAGGGTTTTGATCACCTGGCGGGTTTCCAAATCCCATATCTTCAGGGTCTGGTCGTTGCTTCCACTGGCAATGAACCTGTTGTCGGGACTGATACTCACAGACATGGCCACATCTTCGTGTCCCCGCATGCGTTCCAGCACTTCACTGTTGTATACATCCCATAAAATAAAGGTTTTATTGAACGCTGATGATACTGCATGTTTTCCGTCGTTACTTATTTCTGCATTCCAGATGGTGGTGGCATGGGCGGTCCAGATGGCAATCTGTTTTCCTTGCAGGTCCCACAACTTAATGGTGTTGTCACCAGCCGATAGGATAAAATCCATCTTCGGAGGCATATCCATGGCATTTACAGCTTTATGATGTGCATGTGTCACTTCCAGGATGGTCTCAAAGGATTCGGCATCCAGAATTCGGAAAGACCCATTATTAAATCCACCCATCAGCTTCTTTCCGTCGGGAGAGAGGTTGATGGAGGTAAGCGGGACCTTGAAGTTCTGGCGGTTCAGGATGTAAGAATCCACCTGTGCGCTCACATGGATAAACAAAGGAGAGATCAAAAACAGAGCACACAATAGACGTTTCATATTTGTTCTACGCATTTAATTGATTTCTGTTCCATCAAAATACCCAGATGTGGGGATCATTGGCTGGCTTGTATTACTTATTTTTGCAAATTATTGATCCTTATTCGGATTTGGTTGTTATACACTTTTGAAGGAGACATTTGGTGAAGGAGGTAATTATTTCATATCTGGAAGAACTGGTTAGGTTGGTGAATGAGATGTCACCTTACCTTTTGCTGGGTTTTCTGTTTGCAGGGTTGTTGAGGGTGGTCTTTCCAAAGGGCATGATCATCAGGTACATGGGTAAGAGTAACTTCAGATCAGCGCTTAATGCATCGTTGTTGGGAGTGCCCATGCCTCTCTGCTCCTGTGGTGTTTTACCAGCCGGTATTGGATTCTATAAAAACGGTGCCTCCAGGGGCTCCACCATCTCCTTCCTGATCTCTACACCTCAAACCGGGGTTGATTCAATTCTGGCCACCTACTCGCTGCTTGGACTTCCCTTTGCAATCATACGTCCCATTGTGGCACTTGTAACCGGGGTTTTTGGTGGCATACTTGGAAATCGTTCAGGGAAGGATGACACCAGGGATTCTGAAGATGCTTCTGAAGATGGAAATTCAACGGAACGGTCTGTGAAAGAGGTGTTCAGATACGGATTTGTGGAGCTACTTCAGGATGTTACTAAATGGCTGGTCATTGGAATGCTTTTGGCTGCATTTTTATCAGTACTGATTCCGGCCGACTTCTTTACTGAAAGAATTTCCAGTGAATACCTGGCCATGGGGATGATGCTCCTTGCATCGGTTCCTCTCTATATTTGCGCCACAGGTTCCATCCCCATTGCAGCTGTACTACTTATGAAGGGCCTGGCGCCAGGAGCTGCACTGGTGCTTTTAATGGCAGGTCCGGCCACCAACATTGCCACCATGGCGGTTATTGGTAATACCATGGGAAGGCGCTCGCTGTGGGTCTACCTCTCCACCATTGTAGGAGGGGCCCTGTTATTCGGGGTACTTGTCAACGAACTCATTCCGCGTGAATGGATTATGGGAGCGATTCCCATTCAGCTTCATGGTGAGATGCACGAACATCCTTCCGGATGGCTTCAGTGGGTATCTTCTGCATTGCTGGTGATCCTTATTCTCAACGGATTAATTCAAAAATACCTGGCCGTACGCAGGGTGAAACAAACTGATTTAGAAAAACAAGAACAGATGAAATCAAATACAGAGAGCGTAAATAATATCCATGTTTTTACTGTGGAAGGGATGACCTGTAAACATTGCAAGGCAAGTGTTGAGAATGGGCTTGGTCAAATGGAGGTGGTTACCGAGGTGCTTGCCGATCCTGAGCAAAACCTGGTCACCATACAAGCATCGGACCTCTCAGAAGAGCATGTGAAGGAGACCATTGAGAGACTAGGCTATCAATTTGGGGGGAGAATTTGACCTCTATGACGTTAAACAGTCTACATACGGGTGATACCGCTATTATTACAAAGGTTCGTGGTAGGGGGGCTTTTCGGAAGAGACTAACCGAAATGGGTTTTATCAGTGGACAACCTGTGGTGGTACTCAAATCTGCTCCACTGAGAGACCCTGTGGAATACAGGATCCTTGACAGTAATGTCTCTCTGCGGAGAAGCGAAGCGAGCCTGATTGAGGTAGTCTCGAAGACTGATTATAAGGCCGTGTCCATATCATTGCCAGGGAGAATCTCAGGATCGCCGCAGCGGGGACCTGTTTTGGCCAAACCCGGCAAGACCATTGATGTGGCACTGGTGGGTAATCCCAATAGTGGGAAAACCACACTCTTTAACAGGGTTTCCCATTCCAGGGAGCATGTGGGTAATTATGCAGGCGTTACTGTGGATTCAAAGGAGGCCCTGTTTAATCACAGGGGATATACCTTTCGCATCACCGATCTTCCGGGAACATACTCCCTTTCCGATTATACAAGCGAAGAACGCTACGTGCGGGAGCACATTCTTAAGAACAAACCGGATGTAGTAGTCAATGTGTTGGATGCCAATAACCTGGAGCGAAACCTCTACCTCACCAGTCAGCTTATCGATATGGATATCACGGTTGTTCTGGCACTCAATATGTACGACGACCTGTTAAAGCGTAAGGATAAGCTGGATATTGCATTGCTCAGTAAGCTCATTGGAATCAGAGTGGTTCCCACCATCAGCAGCCGGGGCAAGGGAATCTTCAGGCTTCTGAATCATGTCATCAGGGTGTTTGAAGGGAAAGATCCGGACATCAGGCATGTGCATATCAACTATGGTGAGGAGTTGGAACAATCTGTTCAACAGCTTCAGGAGATGATTCGCGAAACCCCATCCCTGACCGACCATTACTCATCCAGGTTTCTTTCTTTGAAATTGCTTGAGCGGGATGACAATGCTTCGCACCTGATGACCGGAGCAAAGAATTTTATTGAGATCCAGGATTCGGCCCGGGGCGAAATTACCAGGATTAAAGCTCTTTTTAAAGAGGAGCCTGAGACCCTGATCACCGATGCCAGGTATGGTTTCGTGGCAGGTGCACTCAAAGAGACCATGAGGAAAAGCGGGGAGAATCCAGGATTTACCAGGTCGCAGCGAATCGACAGGATCCTGACCCACAAGTACCTTGGATTGCCTTTTTTTCTGGGATTTTTGTGGCTTATGTTTCATGCCACCTTTACACTGGGCAACTACCCTATGGGATGGATTGAGAGTGGTGTGGAGATGCTCAGCCAGTTTGTTAACTCCAACCTGCCTGAAGGAATGGTCCGGGATCTTCTTGTAGATGGGGTCATTGGAGGAGTGGGAGGAGTAATTGTATTCCTTCCCAATATACTGATATTGTTCTTTTTCATCTCGCTGATGGAAGATACGGGTTATATGGCGCGCACTGCCTTTATTATGGATAAGGTGATGCACCTTTTTGGATTGCATGGGAAGTCTTTTATACCTCTGATCATGGGTTTTGGCTGCAATGTGCCTGCTATTATGGCCACCCGAACCCTGGAAAACCGAAACGACCGGCTTCTGACCATGCTGATCATACCCTTTATGTCCTGTAGTGCCAGGTTGCCGGTCTATGTACTGATTGCAGGAGCCGTATTTCCCGGGCGGGCGGGAAATGTAATTTTCCTACTCTATTTCATTGGGGTGATCGTCTCCATGCTCATGTCGATCCTCTTTAAAAAGGTGTTTTTTAATAGCCAGCAGGCACCCTTTGTGATGGAGTTGCCCATATACAGGAACCCCGGAGTCAGGATACTTTTAAGGCATATGTGGAGTAAAGGGGCTCACTACCTGAAAAAGATGGGAGGAGTGATTCTATTGGCATCTGTGGTGATCTGGGTGTTGGGGTATTTTCCTCGTAATGTGCAATATACGGTGGACTATGAGCAGCTTATTGCAAATGAAACCTCTGAGGCCCGGGTCGCTGTTCTTAAGAACCAGATGGAGGCGGAGAAGCAGAAGCACTCACTCATAGGCCGGTTGGGTATCGCCATCGAACCCGTGATCAGGCCGCTGGGATTCGACTGGAAGATGGGGATCAGTTTGGTTACGGGTTTTGCAGCAAAAGAGATCGTGGTTAGTACCATGGGGGTTTTATACCAGTCCGATGATGGGGGGGGTGATGCAGAGAGTTCGTCATTGCAAAACAGGATCCGTGATGAGGTTTATACCACGGGGAGTAAAGCCGGCCAACCGGTCTTCACACCATTAACCGGTTTATCCTTCCTGCTATTCGTACTGTTCTACCTGCCCTGTGTGGCTGTAATAGCAGCGGTTGGCAGGGAGTCGGGTAGCTGGAAATGGGCAGGTTTTGTTCTATTCTATACCACGGCCATTGCCTGGATGGCCAGTTTTGTTGTATATCAGGTGGGTAGTATATTCCAATTGGGATGAATTTTATATCTTGAGCCACTTTGAAAATTGTCAAATTATGTTGAAAAAGCTATCATTCCTGATCTCAATGCCTTTTATGGCAGTGTTGATAATTGTATTGATTGTTGTGCTGGCACTGGCCACTTTTGTGGAGAGTGCCTATACTACACAGACTGCATGGGCGGTGATTTACGGAACTCACTGGTTTGAACTCCTGCTTCTGATGGTAGGGATAAACTTGGCAGGAGTGATGGTGAAACTAAAATTCTTCAGGCGGAGAAAAATCGTTGTTTTCCTTTTTCACATTTCTTTTATATTGATCCTGGTTGGAGCTGCCATTACCCGCTTTATCAGCTATGAGGGAAATATGCATATCCGTGAAAACATGTCATCCAATACCATGTTGAGCAGCAATGCATATATCGACGTGGTTCTGGAATCCGATGGGGAGCGGGTGGAGACCAGCAGGGAGGTTCAACTTACCGACCTGACTCCACGCGATTACCGAATGAGTACCCGGATTGGAGGTGAGAGGGTGAAAGTAAAGTCCACTGAATACATGTCAAATGCTACTGAGCAATACATGGCTTCACCTGGTGGAAGTCCCTATCTGCAGTTGATGATTGTAACTGACAGGCAGAACTCGGTAGGAATTCCATCGGGCCGAACCCGGGAAGTGATGGGAACAAGATTGGCATTCAACAATGCAGATACCACTGCCTTGCTCAATTTCATCAGCGAGGGAGAGCAGGTTTATCTCTATGCAGCCATTGCAGTTACTGAGATGCAGATGGGAGGAGAGGCCGGAGAGGTGTACCAGCCCGGGGAGCAGATTCCTGTAAAGGCAAACACCCTCTATACCAATGGTTCTATGCGATTTGCCATGCAGAACTTTATGCCTTCAGCCAGGAGACAGCTGGTGAGGGCCCAACCCGGTCAGCGGGGAGGTCACCTGGCGGCGGTAAGACTGGAAGTGAAATACCGGGGTATGACCACCGATCTTTTTGTACCCGGACTGGCCCGTGTGTCAGGACAACCGGTGAGTGGAACCATGGGCGATCTCACCTATACCATCACTTATGGATCCAGAGAGATTACAGTGCCCTTCTCTCTGTTTCTAAAAGATTTTGAAGTGGAGCGGTATCCCGGGTCCAACAGTCCCTCTTCCTTTGCCAGTGATGTGGTACTCCTCGATCCGGAAATGGGACTCCAGGAGGAGCGCAGGATCTTTATGAATAACGTATTAAAGCACAGGGGTTACAGATTTTACCAGGCCTCCTACGATAACGATGAGATGGGATCTGTGCTCTCGGTTAATAAGGATTGGGTAGGCACCTTTGTGACCTACCTGGGTTATCTGGTACTTATTGCAGGAATGATTGTTGCGCTTTTTGTACCCGGAACCCGTTTTGCCATAATTGCTAAAAAATCTGCTCCCACTGCAAAAGCTTCACTTATAGCGCTGTTTTTACTTGTTGGAAGCATATCGCTCTATTCCCAGGAAGTTCCGCCTAAAGATGTGGCCAAAGAATTTGGCTACCTGTGGGTGCAGGATAAGGGAGGTCGTTACGAACCTGTGAATACCCTGGCCAATGAGGTGGTCAGAAAAATCACAAAGAAAGCCACCTACGAAAATTATACAGCCGACCAGGTGTTACTGGGTATGATTATGTATCCCGCCAGCTGGCAGCAGAAGCCTCTGTTTAAAATTAAGCACCCCGAATTGCACCGCATGGTGGGGTATAAGGGAGAGATGGTGAGTTTTTACGATCTGATGGACTCTACAGGGAGTGTTTACCTGCTCTCTAACCTGGTCAATGAGGCTTACTCCAAACAAGTGACTATGCAGAGTGAACTGGACAGGGAGGTGATTAAACTTGACGACAGGGTGAATGCGCTCTACCTGGCCCAGTCGGGTGGATTGTTGCGTATCTTCCCTGATCCTACGGCAGACAACCACAAATGGGCATCGGTAAGCGAGGCCAGGACGGGTCAGATGTCTGAGAAAAGCGATTCCATGTCCCGTGTATTTTCAAGTTACCTGAGTGCGCTCCAGAGGAGTGATTACAGTTCTGCTCAGTCTTACCTGAAACTCCTTCATAACAATCAGTTGGCCAAAGAGACTCTGTTGCCGGCACATTCCAAAAAGAAGTTGGAGATCACCTACAACAGGATCAATCTCTTTCCCCGGTTAGCAAAATTCTATGGCCTTTTCGGAGTGGTATTGATGGTGCTCCAATTCCTGATCATTTTCAGACCCCGTAAACTCTATAGTCTCCTGTTCAATGTGGGTGTGATCCATCTGTTAGTAGCATTTATTTTGCATACAGTGGCTCTCATTGTCAGGTGGTATATTAGCGGTCATGCTCCCATGAGTAATGGATATGAATCGATGATTTTTGTTTCATGGGTGACCCTTCTGGCTGGATTGATCTTTGTAAAGCGCTCAGGATATGCCATGGCCCTTACCGGCATTCTTGCTGCATTGGCCTTAATGGTGGCTGGCATGAGCAATATGAATCCCGAGATTACCAACCTGGTCCCTGTACTAAAATCTGTCTGGCTTACCATTCACGTGGCAGTAATCATGGCCGGATATGGGTTCCTGGGGCTTGCTTCCATTATGGGACTGCTTAATGTTGTACTCTATGCCATTCTCTCCCCATCCAACAAAGCAAGGATGGAGGAGGTAATTGAGCAGGTGACCCGGGTGAATCACCTCACCCTGATCGTTGGACTCTATTTTATGACTGCCGGGGTGTTCCTTGGTGGAGTCTGGGCCAACGAGTCGTGGGGTCGTTACTGGGGTTGGGATCCTAAAGAGACCTGGGCCCTGATTACCGTACTGGTCTATGCATTTGTCACCCATATGCACCGGATTCCGGGACTTAGGGGACAATATGCCTTTAACCTGGCCACATTCATTTCTTATAGTTCTGTGATGATGACCTATTTTGGGGTGAACTATTTCCTGGGAGGGATGCATTCATACGCCAGCGGGTCTGCTTTTACGGTACCTGTTTGGGTATATGCGGTTGTGGGTGCGCTGGCCGGATTGTCGATATATGCCTATCGAAATCATATGAAGGTATTCCCCGATACCATCGAGGAGAAGGATCAATAGGGGACCTGGTTGAGGTCCGAGCGCTTCATCTTCCCAAAATCGATCACGCAATTGGTTTTGTAGGTTTTGTGAGGATAGATGGCCACACCCACCGAGTTAAACTCCTTATTGAGGATGTTGCGACGGTGGCCCACCCCTTTGACTCCTTCATCTATTAATAGTGTGATAACAATTTCCACTGCATCCTTATATCCATAGGAGCAGTTCTCTGCCCAGGCGGTATAGGGATTTCCCCTCAGGGGAGCAAATCGCTTGTCGAAATTTTTATGTCCCACATGACCTGTTTTCCCTGAGAGATCGGCATGACCCTGTGATACAGAGGTCAGGTCTCCCTCCACCTGAAGCGGAACCAGCCCTGAGGTTTTCTTCAGATCCTTGTAAAGAGATCGAAGGTATGAACTGTTCTCCACCTGGTTTTCGCCCACATAAGCATCCAGAAAGGTGCTGGCAAACAGGGGACCATCGTGACGGGCCATATTCATAAACAGTACGACCTTTTGCTCCTCTTCTGTGAGGTATTCGATCCCTGAGGCATTATGAAGACTTCTGATCACATCGGGATCCCAGCTGTCCCATACCGGATTCTGGGAGTGAAGGGAGTGGCATAAAATGAGCAGGAGGATAAAGAGACTGTTTTTCATGAATCTATTTCTAAGGAGAATATAATTTAATGGGCATCAAATGCTGTGCCAGTATCCAGGTTCATATAGATGTCATAGTCCTCAAATACTTTAAATCCAAGGCTCCTGTAGAGATGAATCGCATGGAGGTTGGACTGGTGAACTTCCAGTTTCATGGGCGCGTTTTTCTCACGTGCAAACTCCAGCGATTTTAAGGCCAGTGAACGGCCCAGTCCTTTTCCCTGTAAATCGGGCCTGATGGCAAAATGGTGCAAATAAAGCCTTCGGCCGTCCCAGGTGATCCAGGATGTCCCGGCCACAAACCCGGTGGGTTCCTCTTCCATTACCATAAATTTGCCCCCGGACTGGTTACAGCGAACGATAATTTCAGCCGTATCTCCTCTTTCGGTGGTATAGATACCCGTCTCTTTCCACAGGGCTTCCACCTGGGGGAAATCTTCAGGTCGGTAATCCCGAATCAACATAGGAACTTATGCTTTAATCACATAAACCTGGCCGCTTTCATATCGAATGACCTTTACAGATTCACCCTTCTCGACGAATCCATACTCAGCCTTGGCATCATAGATCTTTTCATTGATCTTCACCCGGCCCGACGGGCGCAGAACCGTATGGGCCACACCAGACTCTCCCAACAACGATTGTTGTTCTGTGTCCACTGCGATATACCCCTCTTCCACCTGTTGTTCACTTTTCAGGGAAAGGTTACTGAAAGCTGTGGAGGTAAGTAGTTTTTTGGTGGTCCATAAAGAGAGAATTACTCCCATCAATACGGACACCAGCACCAGGCTCAGCGACTTCATCAGCAGACCTAGGCCTTCTCCCGTGAACTCGGGATTTTCAAAAACCACATTGTCCACCAGGCTCAGGGTGAGTCCTGTGATCATGGCAATGATCCCGGCCACTCCGGCCACTCCGAATCCGGGTATGGCAAAAATCTCCACCATGATGAGGATAACACCTATAATAAATAGAAGAAGTTCCCAATTTTCGGCCATGCCTTCGAGGTATAGTGGAGCGAAATAGAGCAAGGCCGCAACCAACGAAGCCGCCAGTGCAAATCCTATTCCGGGCGACTGCAGCTCGAAGTAGATACCCCCGATAATAATCATAATCAGCACCCCGCTGATCATTGGATTGATCAGGAATCCGATTACCTTGTCCATGCTTGTAGGGGTGTAAGACTTTAATTCATATTCCTCTATTCCCAGCTTATCGATCACATCCTTTAATGACTCTGCAGTTCCCTCACAGTAACCGAATTCGATGGCCTCCGAAGCGGTGAAGGTCAATACCTGTCCTGTGTCACTTATCCCTTCCACATATAACTTGGGATCGACCATGGCTTCGGCGATGGTTGGATTGCGGTGCCACTTATAGGTGGTATCTATCCCGTTAACCAGGGTGTCTTTCCCATGGGCTTCAGCTGTGGCACGCATGGTGGCACGCATGTAGGATTGGTATTTATCCGGTACCTGTTCGCCCGTCTGGTTTACCACAGTGGCTGCCCCGATCTTTCCACCAGGTTTCATGTATATGCTGTCACATGCAATGGCAATGAGGGCACCGGCCGATGCTGCATTATCATCTATAAATACATGAACCGGAACGCGTGCATTCAGGAGTTTGGTACGGATGGAATCGGCAGCACTGACCTCTCCACCATAGGTATTCAGATGTAAAATGATCACATCGGCCCCCAGCTCATAGGCCTCTTCAAGGGCCTCCTGAGTGATGCGCCAGGTAGGTTTTGCAATGTTATCCATTATGGCAAAGGAATAGACCAGAATCTTATCTCCTGTAAGGCTGTCGGTTTTGATCAGTCCGGAAGGGTTTTCATGATCGGCCCGTGTGCTGTCGGGAGCCAGGATCTGGCTGCTGAAAACCAACATCAGAAGTGCCAATACAACCATATATATAGATCGTTTCATAATGAGGGATTGTATCATCAAAAGTAAGAATATTTTCTGCTAAATTTGTGGGGTTGCCCAAAACATGCACCCCGGGCATTTAAGAAGCTTAATATTTACCAGATGAAATTAAATAAACTTACGGCCATCTCACCAGTCGACGGCCGGTACAGATCCAAAGTTGAAGCGCTTTCAGACTATTTTTCGGAGTACGGACTTATCAAATACAGGGTCATGGTGGAGGTGGAGTACTTCATTGCCCTCTGTCAGTCCGGAATCCCCCAGCTGGCAGAAGTGAAAGCAGAACAATACGAAAGTCTCAGGTTGATCTACGCCGACTTCTCGGTGGAAGATGCCCAGGAGATCAAAGATATCGAAAAGGTAACCAACCACGATGTGAAAGCAGTGGAGTACTTTGTAAAAGAGCGGTTTAAAAAGTTGGGGTTGGATGCCTTTATGGAGTTTATTCATTTTGGACTTACCTCCCAGGATATCAATAACACAGCCACTCCGCTTTCCCTTAAAGATGCCATGCAAACTGTCTATTACCCTATGCTGGATCAACTCACCCAGGACCTGGAGAGACTGGCTTCAGAGTGGGATCAAATCCCCATGCTCGCCCGCACCCATGGGCAGCCCGCTTCGCCCACCCGGTTAGGGAAGGAGATAAGGGTGTTTATCGAGCGACTGGATGTGCAACTGGAGCAGTTGGAGGAGATTCCTGTCCCGGCCAAATTTGGCGGAGCCACCGGAAACATGAATGCACATGCGGTCACCTATCCGGAAATTGACTGGTTCAGCTTCGGTGAGCGGTTTGTGGGTGAGATTCTTGGTTTGAAACGATCCTGGCCCACCACACAGATTGAACACTATGATAACCTGGCGGCCATGTTTCATGCCTTCGAGAGAATCAATAACATCCTGCTGGACCTGGCACGGGATTTATGGACTTATATATCCATGGATTATTTCAAGCAGAAGATTAAGAAGGGAGAGATTGGTTCATCAGCTATGCCCCATAAGGTGAATCCCATCGATTTTGAAAATGCCGAAGGGAACCTGGGACTGGCTAATGCTCTGTTTGCCCACCTGGCCTCCAAGTTGCCTGTTTCCAGGTTACAGCGCGATCTCACCGATTCAACTGTATTGCGGAATGTTGGCGTTCCTTTGGGTCATACCCTGATTGCCATGCAGTCGATGATCAAAGGGTTGGGCAAACTCATTGTAAATGAATCAGCCATACGTGCCGACCTGGAGCGGAACTGGGCCGTGGTGGCTGAGGCCATTCAATCGATCCTTCGCCGTGAGAACTACCCCAAGCCCTATGAAGCCTTACTGGAACTCACCAGAACAAACAAAGGGGTGACTGAGAAAACCATCCATGAATTTATAGGGGGGCTTACTGTGGGTGATGAGGTGAAAGAGGAATTGATGAAAATAACTCCCTGGAATTATACAGGATTATAATATGAAAAGATTTATAAAGATTTTAAAATACCTGATACCCTATAAGTGGCTGGTTACACAAAATATTGGATACAATATTCTGGGAGCCTTCTTTGCACTCTTCTCATTTGCCATGATTATCCCTTTTTTGAGTGTGCTATTTGGGAACCAGCCAGTGGTTACCGAAACCATGAAATTTGCTTTGAGCACAGAGTACTTTTTACATACCCTTAACTATTACATGGGACTGATCATGGTAACGCATGGTAACAACGGTGCCCTGGTACTGGTGAGTTCGCTGGTGGTCATATTCAGTCTGCTTAAAAATGGATTTATTTTTCTCTCTAACCATGTGCTGGCTCCTGTACGTGCCTATGTTGTCAGGGATATTCGAAACGATATTTACCGGAAGGTTCTGAAGCTTCCTCTTTCCTATTATACAGAAGCCAGGAAGGGCGATGTGATGGCCCGGATTTCAAATGACGTACAGGAGATTGAGATCTCCATTGTGAATTCCTTATCTATGCTCTTCAGGGATCCTTTCACAGTGATCCTCTATATGGTCATTCTCTTTACAATTAGTTTTCAGCTGACCGTGTTTGTACTTATCCTGTTGCCGTTATCCGGAATCCTCATTGGCCGCGTTGGCCGGTCCCTGAGAAAGACCACATTTAAAGGCCAGCAAAGACTGGGAGATTTGATGTCACTGCTTGAGGAGACCCTTTCAGGGTTAAGGATCATAAAAGCTTTCAACGGCGAGAGCAAAATGGAGAGAAAATTCCTCTCAACCAACAGACTTTATGCTATACTTTTCAGGCAGGCCGCCCGTCGCCGTTATCTGGCCAGTCCCATCAGTGAATTTCTGGCCACACTGGTATTGATGATTATCATGGCTTATGGTGGATCGCTTGTGCTTGCCGGGTTGGGAGGGATGACCGGTGAGAACCTGATCTTCTTCCTGATTGTTTTCAGCCAGCTGATTCAACCGGCTAAAAACATCACCACGGCTTACTTCAGTATCCAGAAGGGTATGGCATCGGTGGATAGGGTGGATGAGCTTTTACTGGCTGATGATAAGATTCCGGAGAAGGCCGATGCACTGGATATTGACACTTTTAAGGAGAGCATCGAATACAGGAATGTCTCATTCAAATATGAAAAAGAATATGTATTGCGGGATGTTTCGTTTACCATTGAAAAAGGAAAGACCGTTGCGCTGGTGGGGAAATCGGGTTCGGGGAAATCTACCCTGGTGGACCTGCTCCCAAGGTTTATGGATACCACCATGGGGGAGATTCTCATTGACGGAGTACCGGTGAAAGACTATAAAGTCAATTCGCTGAGGATGCAAATGGGTATTGTGAGTCAGCAATCAATTCTCTTTAACGATACCTTCAGAAATAACATTGCTTTTGGAAGTAGAAAGGGAATTATCAGTGAGGAACTGATTGTGGATGCGGCAAAAGTGGCCAATGCTTATGAATTCATTGTGGAGACCGAAAACCAATTCGATGCCGGTGTGGGTGAAGGAGGAGGGAAGCTGAGTGGAGGCCAGAAACAGCGGATCAGCATTGCCAGGGCAGTGATGGCCAATCCACCCATCCTGATACTCGATGAGGCCACTTCGGCGCTGGATACTGAGTCAGAGAAGCTGGTTCAGGATGCCATTATCAACTTGATGAAAAACCGTACCTCCATCGTTATTGCCCACAGGCTTTCCACCATCAAGCATGCCGATTTAATTCTGGTCATTGACGAGGGCAGGATTGTGGAAAGAGGAACCCATGAGGACCTGATCAGGAACAAGGAGGGCCTATATACAAAACTTCACACCATGCAAATGTTCTAGGGTGCTATGAAAATCAGTGGTTTTACAATGGGCAAAAATGCCCTAAAGCTCTACTACCCCATGCGACAGTCGGTGGAATCGATTCTACCCCTGGTGGATGAGTTTGTTGTGGCTCTTGGGGATTCAGATGAAGATGATTTGACCCGTGCTGAGATTGAGGACATTGGTAGTGAGAAAATCCGAATCGTGGATACGGTATGGGACATTGAGAAATATCCCAGGGGTATGGAGCACGCCCACCAGACAGACCTGGCCAGGGAGCTATGCACCGGTGACTGGTTGTTTTACCTGCAGTCTGATGAGGTGGTTCATGAGAAAGATCTGGAGCCCATTCGAATGCGCTGTGAGCAGCTGCTTCAAGACAGGGAAGTGGAAGGACTGCTCTTTCGGTACCTTCATTTCTGGGGCGACTATGAGCATGTTCAGGATGGCCACTGCTGGTACAGGAAAGAGATCAGGATCGTGAGGAACCATCCGGAGATTCACTCCTGGGAGTCGGCACAATCTTTTAGACGAATACCAGATTTTGACGGGCTGAATTACCGGCAGCAAGAGGGGACCTATAAGCTGAAAGTAGCAGAGGTGAATGCGGAGATATTCCATTATGGATGGGTGCGGCCACCGGCTCTTATGCAGACTAAGATCAAAGCCTTTAACCTGAATCACAGGGGTAGAAAGAAACTGGAAGAGCAGGAGGTAGCTCGCCATTTCGACCGGGGGTTTGACTTCGGCAACCTTTCCAAGGTAACCCGGTACAACGGAAGTCATCCGGCCGTTATGAAGAGCTGGATGGATAGGTTCGACTGGAAGGAACAACTGAGGTTCAGTGGGCCGGCCCGCAGTCTGAATCCGGTGACCTCAAAACATGACAAACCTAAATACAGGTTTTTGTCGTGGCTGGAGAAGAGGTTGCCGGGTGATGGCCGGCTGGGTGAATTCAGGAATTACATACGACTTGAAAAGTAGATCTGAATTAACTCAATTACCTTTCAACTTTCCGTCTTTGGTGTACCTTTTCTTTCCAGGTAACTCTTTACCTGTATTGAATTCCACCTCTTCCATTAACTCTCCAGTTTCGTAGTAGCGTTTGGTGAGTCCATTTTTCCGGTTCTGAAAATAGGTGGTGTGTTCGTAGATCTTACCATTCTTAAAAAACCAGATGGCCGGACCGTGCTTTCTTCCATGTTCGTAAGTCACTTTGGAATGAACTGTTACTCCATCTTCATAGAAATTCACCTTAACCCCATGTACATATCCCTCCTCATCCACCGGGTTCATGCTGGAGAGGGTTCCGTCCTCCCTGCGCTTCTTAACCATATTGGATTGCTCCTCGGTTTGGGTGGATTCATTCTTCTTTGAACTGGGTCCACACGATGGTGATAAGAGGAGCAGGCTGATAATCAGCAAATAGATAAATGTGTTTTTCATGGAATGTATTTTTGCGGCCTAAAGATACCTCTTTTTCAGAATTGGCCTAAGATGCTTTGTTTCATGTTTTTGTAAAACACCTTCATTTTAATATCTTTACAGCTGGAACTCAACTATTCTCTTTACTAATTTATTGAATGGATGAAAGCATCTATCGAAGTGATTGATAACGTGATTCTTCGTTGTTTCAAAGGCGATGTCTACCTTCAGGATATCATTGATTCGTGGGATGAAACCCTTGCACAGTTCGACAACCTCATGGATTATAAAGGCATAATAACAGATTTTTTGGGTGCCAAGCTTCATCATGAGGACAATAATATGAACATTCTCATCGATTACCTGAAGAGGCAGATAGGGCGAATGAATGATATGAAAATCGCTGTTGTAATGGATTCACCCCACGTTACAAACACCATTATGCTGGGTCAGGAAATGAAACACCTTCAGATACGACCCTTTACCACCAGGAAAGCAGCTCTCGACTGGATTAATGCATGAGTTACGTGAGGATATTTCTATTCCTTTTGGGCATTATGTTAACTGCTTGTTCATCATCTGATAATCAGGTGGATGGCCGATTAATTGTGTCAACCGACTGGCTTCAGGAGCAGATGAATGATCCTACACTGGTGGTTCTTCATGTGGGCACCCAGGAGGTGTTTGATTCCATTCATTTGGAGGGGGCCCGATTAATTGATCCCTATGATTTTACAATAAGTACTGGTGATTGGCGCAATGAGCTTCCCGGGCTGGACTCTATTATGCAATTATTGGAGGCGGCCGGGGTGAATGCGGATTCAAAAATTGTACTCTACTACGAAAGTGAGGAAATAATTACACGTACTGCCAGGGTGTTTCTGACTATGGATTTTGCCGGCTGGGGGGAGCGCACTTATGTTTTGAATGGAGGTTTGCCCGGCTGGACCGGGCAAGGACTGGCTACCTATTCAGGCAGTGAAGGATCTCACCCTTTAACCCGGGAATCAATAGGCGGAGAGGTGAAGGAGGTAACAATTCTGGCCCATGAACTTAACCGGCAAAGATGGAATCAGGAGTATGTGATCGTTGATGCCAGGTCGGCCGATGAATATTATGGAGAGATAGACAGCACAGAGATGAAAGGTACCCGGGGGCATGTGGAAGGGGCCTACTTTTTGGATTATCACCAATTGCTTTCAGATCAATTTCCCCATATGATTAAAGAAGATAAAGAGTTGCAGAAAGAGTTTATTAAGGCAGGAATGAATTACCGGAAAACAGCAGTTTTTTATTGTGGTTCTGGAATAAGGGCGTCTCTTAGCTACCTTGCAGCAAGACATCTTGGTTATCCCGCATTGCTATATGACGGGTCCATAGAGGAATGGGAATCAATGGGACTACCCCAAACTTCACCGGTTATGGAACCATGGCAAAAAAATTAATACAAGTGTATGAAAAATAGAGAACCTTATTCTTACTGGAATCCATATATCGCAGGAGTTGGTATTGGAGTTGTAATTATCCTATCATTTGTGGTGACCGGCAGGGGACTGGGTGCAGTGGGTGCCTTCAATGGGATCCTTGCAACAGTGATTCATGCCATTGCTCCGGATTATGCGCTCTCCAATTCGGTCTATTCGGGTTATGTAGCAGGTGTGGAGCATCCATTGAAGGACTGGGTGATCATCGAAATAGCGGGAGTGTGTCTGGGTGGACTCCTTTCAGGAATCGCATCCAGACGATTTAAATTTGAGGTAATCAAAGGACCAAGAATTTCCAATGCGGGCAGGTTAATGCTGGCTTTTTCAGGAGGAATGCTTATGGCTTTTGCTGCCAAGTTTACAAGGGGTTGCACCAGCGGGCTGGCCCTAAGCGGAGGCTCTGTTCTGAGTCCGGGTGCATGGATATTTATGTTTTCGGTATTCATTGGTGGATATTCTATCGCCTTCTTAATGAGAAAAGTATGGAACTAACTGCGCCCTTTCAATTTAATTATGAGATTCCTGAAGGAGTGCTGCTACTCTTTGCGCTGTTAACGGGTATTGTCTTCGGTATGTTTTTAGAAAAGGCTGGTTTCGGGAATGCACGGAAACTGGTGCAACAATTCTACTTCACCGATATGGCCATGTTTAAGGTCCTTTTTTCTGCCATAGTCACAGCCATGATAGGGATCTACTGGCTCAGTTATTTCGGTGTGCTCGATATCACCCAAATCTATATCAATGGATCCTACCTGTGGCCCCAATTGATTGGTGGCGTTGTATTCGGATTTGGATTTGTTATCTGTGGGTTGTGTCCGGGTACATCTTGTGTGGCTGTATTTACAGGAAAGCTGGATGGCCTGGCTGTCTTTGCGGGAATGTTTACAGGACTGATCATCTTCGGTGAGGTCGAGCCCTGGTTGCATACAGCCATCAATTTTTCCTCCATGGGCGACATCTCTTTGTATGAGTTATTTAATATGAACTATGGAGTACTGACTTTTCTGATCACCCTTTTTGCCCTGGGAGCCTTTTGGATTGCAGGCAGGGTGGAGCAACGATTTGGAACCAGTCACAGTATATAGACAAAGGATGAAAACTAACCAAATACTTGCACTTGTAGCTATTACTGGTGGACTCTTAGCTGCCTTTACCAGTCATTCGGTAAAGAACAATCTCTATCCCACCTGGAAATTTGAAACGGATCGGGTCGACGGTAGGAAGGTGGACTATATCTCGGCCAGCCATCTGGCCGGTCTGCTCTACACTAAAGAGCAGGGTATTGTGGTGCTGGATTTAAGGTCCGAACCCGAATTCACTATGTACCACATTCCATCGGCGCTGCGGTATGAAAAAGGGGACACAGAAACTGGTCGGGAGAAGAGCACATTCATTGTATATGGATTTGAATCAGACTCAGAGGTGAAGAAGTTAAAAAGCGATTTGCCCGGAAAAGTATATGTATTGGAGGGGGGGATGGAATCCTGGAATACCCTGGTTTTATTTCCCGACTTCAGCCATTTCAGGGTCAGAAATCGCGATGCACTCGAGCAGATCATTCGCAGATGCAGGTACTTTGGCGGGAAACCCAGGAATACACAAATACTGAATATTGATGTACGTCAAACCCGTTACAGGGAGGGCTGTTGATTCCTCTCAGAAAACAAAATGTATAAAAATTCGGAGAAATGAAACTAAAAATCTTCCAGGTGGATGCATTCTCGTCGAAGCCCTTTTCAGGCAACCCGGCAGCAGTGTGTATCCTGGATAAGTGGCTGGATGCAGAACTTATGCAACGTATTGCCAATGAAAATAATCTGTCGGAGACTGCATTTTCAGTGCCTGTACATGACAGGTATGAGATCAGGTGGTTCACTCCCGAGATCGAAGTGGATCTTTGCGGTCATGCCACCCTGGCCACCGCCCACATTCTTTTTAACCATATGGGCATTTCGTCCGCTAGAGTGGAGTTTGATACCCTGAACAGCGGCAGGCTGTTTGTTGAAAAAAATGAAAAGAACCTCACCCTGGATTTCCCGACCGATACCATTGAAGAGATGGTGGTACCCGAAGTAATTGTCACTGCGCTGAACAGATCACCCCTTAAAGCTTACAGGGGTAAAACCGATTTTATGTTTATCTATGCCAGTCAGTCCGAGATTGAGTCCTTGAAACCCGACTTTGGATTGCTGGCTCAGATGGGGGGAAGGGGAATCATTGTGACTTCCATGGGAGATGAGGCCAATTTTGTATCCAGGTTCTTTGCTCCTCAAACCGGGATCAATGAAGATCCGGTAACCGGTTCGGCTCATACCACTCTGATGCCTTATTGGTCAGGGGTGCTGGGTAAAACGAGACTGACAGCTCAGCAACTCTCGGCAAGGGGTGGACAACTGGTATGTGAGTTGCTTGGTGACCGGGTGAAGATTTCCGGGGAGGCTGTAACTTATATGGAAGGAGAAATATATATCTAGTATTATGAGATTTTCAGAAGATCGCATCGAAAAATTAACCTGTAGTGATGGCATTCAGCGAGATATACATATTTGGGAACCTGAAGCGCCCAAGGCTGTATTCCTTGCCGTACATGGAGGTATGGATCATGGAGGAAACTACATTCTACCTGCACTCTACTTCAGGAAACACCAGATTGCCACAGTGGCACACGACCAGCACGGACATGACCTCAAAAGAAAAGTGTATATCCCACGTTTTGAAGTGTTCCTGGATGACCTGGATCTGATGGTGGCTTGGGTGAAAGAAAATTACCCGGATATCCCGGTGTTTATCCTGTCTCACTCAGCGGGTGGATTGATCACTACTCACTACGGGTTAACAAGGCTGGATAATGATCCGGCAATCCGGGGATTTATCACCTCATCCCCATACTATGTGAATGCGGTCAAAACCCCAAAAATTGTAGAGAGACTGGCCGGACTTCTCTCCTCCTTTACACCAAAAATGACCATCCCTCTTGAAGATATTCTGGTACATGTGACCCATGATAAGACCATATATCAGCGCCACCTTGCTGACGAGCGGGACGGGATCATGGCCAACAAGGTTTCGGCCCGGTTTGCTAATGAATTACTAAAGGCCCAGCGCTGGGTCCCGGGACATATAGCTGGCTGGAAGCACCCCTTGCTGGCCATTGTGGCAGGCGATGATAAGCTGGCAAAGGTTGAAGCCACCCGTAAGTTGCTGGGGCTTATTAATCCGGATCTGCTTACCGAACTGTATTACCCCGAGAACTATCATGAGAACTTCAATGAACTCAACCGGGATGAGATCTTTGCGAAAATCGTAGATTGGGTGGAGCCACGTATTTTGCCTGAATAGTTGTCAGAAAAAATCACGGGACTTATATTTGGATTGAATTTTAGGAAGATGAATAAATTTTCTAAGAGGAAAGTGAGACGCTGGGTTACCTGGGTGTATTCAATAATCCTTGTATTTCAAGGGTGCCAGCCAGAGGAGGAGCCAGGACCTCAGATTGTTGTTGAGACCGGACAGATTGAGGAGATTGGGCCTACCCATTGTGTGGTGCACGGAGAGATCCATGAAATCGGACTGGATGGGATTAAGCAACATGGATTTGTGTGGTCCAAAAACCCCGATCCTACCATTGAAACTGGAGATGTTATCCGATTGGGCACTACTTATGGAGCAATGACCTATTCATCCAGAATCAGGGACCTGGCTCCAAATACTACCTACTATGTAAAAGCATTTGCTTCAAATGGGACCCAGACAGGTTATGGAAGTGAAAAAGCATTTGATACCTCCTCGCCAACCATTCCTTCTCTATATACTTCTCAAGCCTATGAAATAGGGCCATACTCAGCGGTTTCGGGAGGTGCAATCCTCACCGACGGTGGAAAGGAGATTACTTCCCGAGGGATTTGCTGGTCCACCAGGCCAGGAGCCACCATTATTGATAACTGTACCACTGATGGTACTGGATCTGGCAGTTTCGAAAGTGAATTGACCCAGTTGGAGCCTAATACAGTTTACTTTATACGTGCTTACGCCACCAATAGCGTGGGGACCGGATATGGAGAGACTTTTGGATTGATCACCCTGTGGGACAATTCACCAATGAGTGATATTGACGGTAATCAATATGTTACTTTCCAGCTGGGGGACCAGGTTTGGATGGCAGAAAACCTGAAAGTGATCCACTATGCGGATGGAACCCCCATCGATTTAGTGGAGTCAATGGACCAGTGGCTGAGTCTGGATGTGGATTCAAAAGCCTATGCCCGATATGACAACAGCGATTCGGAATTTGGAACTTACGGAGCGCTCTATACCTGGTCGGCTGCTATGAATGGCTCTGCCAGCAGTGATGAGTACCCGGGTGAAGTACAGGGTGTTTGTCCAGATGGCTGGCACTTGCCCAGTGAGAGCGAATGGAAACAGCTGGAGTATGATCTGGGAATGAGTGAACTGGATATTAGAGACGATGGATGGCGCGGATGGGAAGAGGGTGGAATGTTAAAGCAGGTAGGCACATCCCTGTGGATTGAGCCTAATTACCTGGGAACCAACGAGTCGGGCTTTAGTGCAATTCCTGGAGGCTTTCGGGAAAAGGGGGGAGAATTTAGGGACAAAGGTTCCTTTGCAGCTTTCTGGTCCTCCACCGGCCATGAAGATGTAGCCCTGATGAGGGGATTGCATTCCAACAGGGGGAATGTGCTACGAGAGAATTACCCCCGACGCAGCGGACTGGCAGTCCGGTGTGTGATGGATCCATCGTAATCGTATTTAGAAAGGTTCAATTTGTGATTCATAGAGCAACTTTCTATATTTATCC
>JAOZUK010000615.1 GCA_029938715.1 Bacteroidales bacterium
GGATTATCAGAGGGCATCTGTGCATCCACATCTTCCCTCCATTTATTCAGAACTTGTTTAAGTTCCCAGGCTTTCCCGGGGAGTTTTTTAGAAAGATCGAATTCCTCTCCGGGATCATCTTTGAGGTTATATAACTCAAGATTTCCGCCCTCAAAGAATTCAATCAGTTTCCACTCTTTATACCTGACAGAACTTGATGGAGTTGCATTCGGTATGTAGTAATGCGGATAGTGCCAGAAAAGGTATTTCCGGTTCAGTATTGTATCGGGATTACTGAGTAGTGAATATAAGCTTTCACCATCCGGACTGGAGGTGTCTTCAGTGTTTACAATATTCAGAGCCTCCAGGATTGTCGGGTAGATATCCATGGTACTCACTGCCTGATCGCACATTGTACCCGGTTCTGTAATACCGGGAAATCTTATAATCATTGGAATTCTTACTCCCCCCTCATAGAGGGCTCCTTTACCCGAACGCAGGGGATAGTTAGAGGTAACCACCTGGTTATCCCAACGGCTGATAAAACCTCCATTGTCTGAAATAAAAATCAGCAGGGTGTTACTCGTTTGTCCAAGTTCATCAATTTTAGCCAGGATCCTTCCCACATTTTCATCAAGGCTGTAGACCATGGCTGCGTAACCGGCGTTGTTGTGATGCATGTCCTCCCTAATCTTCGAGTTAAATTTCTCCACCAGTTCGGGCTTGCCTTCTATGGGCACATGTACTGTATAATAGGACATATTCAGGAACAGGGGCCTGCCATCGGCATCTTCCATAATCTTTAGCGCCTCATCTGTGAGGCGGTCCGTCAGGTATTCTCCCTCCCTGGAACTGAAATATTTTCCATCGGTATCCTCTTCAAGGTTGCTGATATATCTTTCTGAATTATAAATCTCTCCGCGGTATGGATAGAAAAAAGTGGAGGGGCAGCCCCAGAGTGTGCTACCGCGGTTGATATCAAATCCATGTACCTCCGGATAGTTTGCCGCATCTCCTACATGCCATTTGCCAACATGTGCCGTCAGATACCCGGCTTTTTTCAGAAATTCTGCAATGGTCTCTTCATCAAAGGGCAGGTTTTCACGATTATCGGGAGGAAGAAGCTGTTGATCGAACTGCTGATTTACCGCCCATTCTCTCCATATGGTAATGTGGAGCCGTGCCGGATATTTTCCGGTCAGGAGAGAGGCCCTGGTGGGTGTGCAGACTGAGGCAGCAGCATAAGCACTGGTAAATTTCATGCCCTGTCGGGCAAGTCTGTCTAGGTTGGGCGTTTCATGCAGGTCACTTCCATAACAGGCCAGGTCGGCCCATCCAAGATCATCTGCCGTGATGATAATAATATTGGGTTTATTACCTGTTTCATGGTTTGTGTTTGTAGATCCTGTATTGCAGGAAGAAAAAACTGCTGCTGCAAGCAGGAAAATACCCAGTCCTGCAGTTATAAAACATCGATTTCTATTCATTTTCAAGTTTACTTCACATATTCCATTTACCAGAAAACAGTATACAGCACAGCCAGTATGGTACAAATGCCAATCGCACCCATATTGAATACATTTCCCGTATGAAACAGTTTATTATCAATATCTATTCCTTTCGGATCCTTTTTATCAGATTCAAGTAAGCTAATGACCACGATAATAATACCCAGAAGAAGAAAAACAACCACCCACCGGTTCACGAAAGGCAATCCGGGTATTAGCACTTTGAAACCAAGAGAGAGTGGTATTGACACGATTGCAGCCCAGAGTACAGCATTGGGCGTGGCTCTTTTCCAGAACAGGCCAAATATGAAAA
>JAOZUK010000616.1 GCA_029938715.1 Bacteroidales bacterium
GGGCATATATCTGATCGTTCTGAATGGACCGGAAGAATCTGTTTCGGTGAAGTATATCAAAAGGTAAACTGAATTCAGCTTAGCTTAAAGAGTTGATCGTCTTTTTAATGATATCCACACACTCCATGATCTGCTCCTGGGTGATTACCAGAGGTGGAGCAAACCTGATGATGTGCTCGTGAGTGGGTTTGGCCAGCAGTCCGTTTTCCTTCAGAGCCACACATACATCCCATGCAGTTTTCCCATTTGCGGGTTTTATAACAATTGCATTGAGTAATCCTTTGCCCCTTACCAGTTCGATCATGGGGGAGTCGATCCTGCGAAGCTCAGCCCTGAATAACTTACCCAATTCCTCAGCACGATCACAGAGGTCTTCTTCTTTAATCACCTCCAGGGCGGCTATGGCTACTTTCGCTGCCACCGGATTACCTCCATATGTTGAACCATGTTCTCCAGGACGGATTGTTAACATAATATCATCATCTGCAAGTACTGCCGATACAGGATATACGCCTCCCGAGAGCGCTTTTCCAAGGATCAGGATATCGGCCCGAACGCCTTCATGGTCACAGGCCAGCAACTTACCTGTCCTGGCCAGTCCGGTCTGCACCTCATCTGCGATAAAAAGCACATTCTTCTCCTTACAGAGTTCATAAGCCTTGCTGAGGAATCCTTCATCGGGAACATATACACCTGCCTCCCCCTGGATGGGCTCCACAAGAAATCCGGCCACATTGGGATCTTCAAGCTCCCTGGCCAGTGCATCGGTGTCGTTATAGGGGATGGTTACAAATCCTGGCGTATAGGGTCCGAATCCTTTATAGGAATCGGGATCGGTCGACATGGAGATAATGGTGATGGTCCGGCCATGAAAGTTGCCTTCACAGACAATGATCTTTGCTTCATTCTCTGGAATTCCTTTCTTCTCATAGGCCCATTTACGGCAAAGTTTAAGCGCGGTTTCATCTCCTTCTGCACCCGAGTTCATGGGCAGTACCTTATCATATCCAAAATAATTGGTGATATACTCTTCGAATTCACCCAGCATGCTGTTGTAAAATGCCCTGGAGGTAAGGGTTAGCTTTGTTGCCTGTTCTGTCATGGCACCCACAATTTTGGGATGACAATGACCTTGATTAACAGCCGAGTATGCCGAGAGGAAATCGTAATACCTCCTGCCTTCTACGTCCCATACATACACCCCTTCTCCACGGTCAAGTACCACGGGAAGCGGGTGATAATTGTGCGCACCAAACTTGTCTTCTCGCTGGATGTAGTCATTTGTGTTCATAATTGATAATTGTTCTAAAAAGTGAATAATAATATGAAGAGTTAAAGTTAATAAAACATATGTCAAGCCTAACTGTTATATTGTGTAATAGTGACATTCAAAGATTCAAAAAAATGGATAAAGTAAACGAACTAATTACCAAACGCTGGAGTCCGGTTGCATTTGATAGCCGCCCGGTGGAGTATGAAAAGATTCATCTCTTGTTTGAAGCTGCCAAATGGGCTCCTTCAGGCAGGAACGCACAACCCTGGCGCTTTATCTTTGCCACCAGGGATATGCCCGAATATGAGTTGCTTTTTAGTCTTCTAAGCGATGGAAATAAAACATGGGCAAAAACGGCCCCCCTACTTGTATTACCCTTAACCCAGGTCATCTCCACCTACAAGAATCGTAATAATCGCCTGGCATTTTATGAGGCTGGCATGGCAGTGGGTAATCTGCTTCTTCAAGCCACCCACATGGGACTGGTCGTTCATCAAATGGCAGGATATGATGAGGAAAAGGCCAA
>JAOZUK010000617.1 GCA_029938715.1 Bacteroidales bacterium
CAAAACGTTAATCTGATTTGAAGATAGAGGAAAAAATGGGAATCTGGTCTCCCGGGGCAATAACTGAGCCCGGACAGAGCAATAACTGAACCCGGACTAATTTAAAGAAAACATGACCAACCTGCCCGACTGAAGGCTCAGCTTGAAGTCAATTTCGAACATTTCGTAAGCTTCCGAGTTCATCCACTGGGCCCTGGCCTCATTCCCGACAATCTCCGGATTGTACCTAAAATTAAAGGCCACTACATCACCCTCATCTGTGATCAAAGCCTTCATATCCTTCTCAAACTTGCACAAATAATCGAAGTTAATCTGCATGTCGTAGGAAAACATCCACCGATGCACATAAGCATCCTTCCCGGCAATCACCTTTACGTTCTGTCCTGAATAATTCATATTGAATACTTCTACGGGAAATGAAATAAAAAGTTTAAAGAATGGGCCTGAAAAAGATTTCATCGTGTTGAATGCTTAGCAAGGATACTCAGCAGTACGAATATGCTGTGAGTACCAATTTTAACCTGGTAATTAATGCGAACTCCGGCCCAGATTTGAGAAGAGCGATGTGATAACTGCATCCATTTGTGGCATCTCCTCCACAAGTGATAACTGTACTTTAGCATCCTTCATCGTTTTTTGTACCAGCGAATAGAGCAATTCGGAACGGACCTTGATCTTCTCAGGTCTGTATCGCAGTTTCTGGATCTCTTCCAGCACCTTTTGCGGGACAGACTCATACATCGAATGAAGATCTGGTTCGGGGGTAAGCATCTGCATTCCCGGTACTACTCCCATCTCTTCATCTGCCATCAGCAGGGCAAATGGGTAGAATCCCCGTTTACCCTTCTCCATAACCGGATTAGGTAGCAACACCAGGTCCATCTGCAAAATGGCCCGTGCTACCGGAAGCTGAGAAACACTTCCCAGGGTATCCTTCCTGCATTTCAATTGAAAAGATTGTCTCGCTGTTGATGGATCAAGAAGCTCATACACATCTTGCCACATTGACCCTTTCGAAGTTTCTGTATGGGTCCGGACCGGGATATCGTCATAGGTTTCCTGATCCCGCAGTAAAAATTTCGGATCGTCCTTTGCCCTGAGAGCTACCTCCACCACCTGCTCCAGTAGGATCTGGATATCTTCCAGGAGTTCTCCTTTGGGCAGGACCGGCGTATAGGCCGGTTCGATATCTTCCAGAAGAGGCCAGTTTCCTCTCCCCCGAAATCTCACTCCTGATCTCTTAATGGCAGCGAGGTGCTTATCTGAGAGTGCTTCACGATCCATAAATGACAACATCAGGTGTGGAATGGTGAGCAGGGTTTCCGGCGGTGAGGATTCCGGGTTGTCTAAAAGCTCCAGGAACTGAAAGAGCCCCTGGTACCCTTTGTAGGCCGACAGTGCTAAAAATTCTCCATTAGCCCCCATGATGCTCATAAAATAGATCCGGTCGGTCCCCGGAATCTTCACCCCGAAAAGATCGCCTTCATACATCCACTCCCAGGGTGCCAGCTTGCGAATCTCATCGGCCAGCATGTAGATCCGCCTGTTAAGCTCCGTTTCAGTCGCCATCTCTTTCTTGTATACACTACCGGTCTTCTTCTCAAAAACACTGCCGGTCTTCTTCCCAATATCTTTCCCGGTCTTCTTTCCAAAATCTTTCCCGGTCTTTTCCATGGCCATTTTTACCACATCACTCGCCGTTTCGGGATCGACTCCCGTCTCCCTGGCTGCAGCTTCAATATCGGGCATCCGGCCTTCATTGATATCGGGCAGCACTTGCTCCAATAAGGCATTCAGGC
>JAOZUK010000618.1 GCA_029938715.1 Bacteroidales bacterium
TGAGCAGTAGAGTTAATCGAGTACAACTCGACAAGGTGTCCCAATGACGAAGACAAGAGATTATCTGGACTTTCACTCATTTAGTGCCCCTTTACACTCGATGCTTTTTGGAGAATATCTCTTATCTTGCTTGTCAGAGTGCAACGTTCCGGCCTCTCCTTCGTAATAACAGGTGATGTATCACCAATGAAACCGCTATGAAAAAACCTCTTTTTCTGCTCCTCATGGCCATGATGCTCCAGAATGCATCGGCGCAATTGAAAACTTATGTGACCCTTGAAGCCGGCCCCCAGTGGAGCCTGATACAAGTGGCCGATCCAAATGATCTCTTCGAGCGTGCCTCAGTGAGAAGTTCCATGGCAGGCTTCACACTGGGACAGGAGATCATACCCAACCTCTCCATCGTTACAGGGGTCTATTATGTCGCCAATAGAAACGGGATCAATATGATTGATAAACGTCCCCATCAGTCCGGGTGGAGTTCCTACAATTCATTGCTGGTCCCCTTAAGGGTCGAATACAGGATTCAACCCACTGAATTCCCCTTTAGTTTTACACCCAGATTGGGCTATATGTTTGGATTGGTTCAAGCGGGGAGCTCCTACCAGGCATCAGGAATCCTTTCAGCACCCGATGGTACAGCTTACAGCTATGACCTGGCCGAGACCTATTCCACTGAGAACCTTCATATGCTGGAGGTAGGCATCGGACTGAACCTCAGGATCCACGGATTCTGGCAGGCCTCATTTAACATCTCTTACCTGGCTGGATTGACGGATCCCCTCTCCACCTCACTGGATTATTCCTCCGACGGAACCACCACCACAGCCACCTACTCATCCAAAGGCAACTCTTTGCAAACCACCCTGGCCCTCAATGTTCCCTTCAGCAACCTCTGGCAAAATGCTGATTACCGGAAGAGGAAAAGGATCGAAAAATCAATCTACGTAGGCAAACCCACCGATAGAAAAGGAGAACTCTATGTGGGTGCAGAACTTGGTTCACTCTGGCGACTCTTCAATACCGCCAATCCGGCCATCGGGGCCAGACCCATGGAGGACCGGGGTATGTTTAAGTATGCCAATCTGCATGCGGGAGGCTATCTGGGATATATGATCAATAACGAACTGGGGATCGATGTGGGAGCCTATTACCAGGGGTCAAGCACCTTCTATGCCATTATGTATGACCACCAGGTGAATTTTGTTACAGAAGCTACCGCACCCCTCTACATTGAACTCCCAATGAGGGTCAGGTACCTTTACTATGTCGGCAAGAGAGTCTATGTGGGTGTATATGGAGGCGCCTCTTTTCTGACGTCTATTTCAGGAGGTAGTTTTGCCCAGGGGAGCGGCGATTTTACCTATAATACACCCACCTCTGCATCTCCCGTAAACGGAACCACCACCTATGATGCCTCCAGAATCTCTCACATCCGTCCCCTGTTGCGCATGGGGGCCGGGATCGAGTACAGACTCCCCATGCAATTTCCTCTGACCGCCACCTTCTATGCAAATTACATGCATGGATTCTCATCTACCGATCAGATCAATGTGACCAACAACCTGCCCCAAGAGACTCCCTCCACCTCCACAATCAATTACAACGGCAGTGGATGGAGCCTGGACTTAGGGGTGAAGTTCCCCTTCAGGTTTGGAGAAAAGGGCATCTGCGAAGATTTGCCCACAAGAGAGTAGCTCTCATAAGAAGAGAGTAGATCTCACAAGAAGAGAGTAGATCTCACAAGAAGGAGTAGATCTGCCCACAAGAGAGTAGCTTGGTCCACAAGAGGGTAGATT
>JAOZUK010000619.1 GCA_029938715.1 Bacteroidales bacterium
GCTCCATACCACCCTTCCGGATCTGTATTATCAATTTCAATGACCTTTTGAAAAGCACCCAATGAGTCGTCAAGCCGATTCATCTGCTCAAAACAGTCTCCCATATAGCAGTAAGCCTGAGTGCTTTCCGGCTCAACTTCTAAGAAATCGTAGTAGGTTTCAATGGCACGATCAAATTTACCCGCATTGACCCAAACACTTGCTTTATTAAAATAGGCTGATGCATAATCGGGATTAATAGCAATTGAAAAATCATATGCGTCAACTGCCTTTTCAAATTGCTCCAGCTTATGGTAAACAATTCCAATATTGTACCATACATTGTCGGAATATGAGTCAAGATCGAGGTATTGCTCGTAATACTTCAAGCTTTCGTCAAATCGGTGTAACCGATCGTAAAAGTAGCCAAGATCATATAAAACCGAAAGGTTCTCGGGTTGCTGCCGGTAGGCCTGGATCAGGTATTTGATGGCCAGTTCGAAATGGCGTACATTTTCAAAAGCGATGGAGATATTTACAAGCGCATCAAAAGTCTCATCGGCCGAGATCTCCAAGCCACGGTCAAACTGTTTCTCAGCCTCCTTTAACTTTCCCGTTAAACAGAGCGCTGTCCCTTTAAGGAAGTAAAGCTCTGGATTATTCTCTTCCCACACAGGGATCTGTTCCAGCATAGAAAGGGCCTTCTTGGCTTGCCCCTGTTCAATATAAATGTGGATGAATTTATACAATATCTCCACAGAACCAGGATGCTGCTGCTTTCCTAACTTAGCAGCCTCCTTTGCCTCATCGTATTGGAAATCATCCAGATAATAGTCAATTATCTGTTCAAACTCCTCCACATCAAAAAAGATGGACTGGGATCCGCTCCGCATGTCCTCATATTTCCTCAAAAGCACCTGGAACTCCTCATTCTCAAAAACTTGCTCCCTGTTCTCACTCATCTAGATCCTAAATTTGAAGGTGTAAAGATAATCGATATTTGTAAGATATATAAATATGCCTCAGCCAATAGAAGCCTTAGAGAAATAGATATCAACTTTTTATTAAGGAAATCTTACCTGGCAGGCCTATCTAATTGGGTTCAGCACATTAATCCTGTGATATCAAATACCAATTAAATTGAATATGACTGACGAACCATTGCCACCTGGCTTTAAGGAGTTGCTTTTGAGGAAAAGGTATAGCCATAGTACAATTGTGAGCTATACCAGCTATTTCAGAGAGTTTATGAAATATTTTGTTGGGGAGAATCAATGCCATCAAATTCTATTATGAAAAGGTACTTGGTCGTAAAAAGGAATACTATCGGATCAGCCGGCCCAGGAAGGAATCAAAACTCCCAACAGTATTAACCTTAGGGGAGATCGAAAAGATGATCGATGTTACACGGAACCAAAAGCACAAATGTATCCTGATGACCATCTATTCGGGAGGCCTTCGCCGAAGTGAACTTATTAACCTGAAGGTTGCAGATATTGATTCGCAAAGAATGCTGATCAAAGTATGTGGGGCAAAAGGAAAGAAAGACAGATATACACTATTGTCTGAGAGGCTTCTCCCAGAACTTCGAATGTATTATATTAAGTACAGACCCAGTCACTACCTTTTTGAGGGCCAGGAGGGTGGGCCCTATAGTGGAACAAGTATTGAAAGGATTTGTGGCAATGCTGTAAACAAAGCCGGGATCAGAAAACATATTACACCGCATAGCCTGCGTCACAGCTTTGCCACCCATCTTTTAGAGCAAGGAACCAACCTGAGGTATATCCAGGAACTACTGGGACATTCCAGTACAAAAA
>JAOZUK010000620.1 GCA_029938715.1 Bacteroidales bacterium
TAACCCAAATCTGTAACACGGCGAAGCCGTATGTAACCCAAACCAATAACCCAATAACCTTTATATCATGTATATAGGAGCAATTATAGGATACCTCTCCTGGCCATTTATGATTGTGGTCAGCTATTACGCTGTTCGGTGGGCCTTAAGGTATTTTGAAAAAAGGGCAGGAGAAGAGACTCAAAAATGAAACGACACATCCCCAACCTGCTGACCCTGCTAAACTTGGCATGTGGCACTGCAGCCATCGTACTTACCCTTGAAGGGCAGTGGCAGTGGGCGGTTTACCTGATACTTGTTGCCTCCCTGTTCGATTTTCTGGATGGATTTGCTGCACGAATGCTGAATGCCCACAGCAAAAACGGAAAGCAGCTGGATTCACTTGCCGATATGGTCACATTCGGGGTCTTACCCGCTATTTTTATCTATACCATCTTCAAAGCAATCTCCCCGGCCCAGGGGGGCTGCGGCATACTCTACTGTATCATGCTGGGTTCGGTGGTGGTTGTTCCTGCATTTTCGGCCATCAGGCTGGCCCGGTATAACACTGAAGAGTCGGATGATACTTTCTTTTCAGGTCTTCCCACACCAGCTCACGCCCTATTCTGGACAGGGATTTTCTGGCAGTTTATGCAGGATGGGCTGATGTTTGGGACTCCCCTAAACTATTTTTTTCTGTGGGCCATCATGTGGATTATGGCATTCCATATGATTTTGCCGGTCCCCATGTACTCTCTGAAATTTAAGGATTTTCAAATTCGGGGGAACCTGATCCGTTACCTGATCCTGGTTTCCGCTGTGATCATATTGCTTTTTACTGGTCTGGCGGGGCTCTCCCTGGTAATTTTAACTTATATTTTGCTTTCCCTGCTGAACCTTTTACTACAGAACCGGGTTTCCAGATAGAGGAGTTTCATCTTTCGACCAAATAATTGATGTTATGATTAACGAGAGCATCGCTTTTGCCAGGCGGCTGAGTGAATTTAATTCGGGGTACTGCAGGGAGGTTCCTTCCATGGTTCAGACCAACGATTTTGTGGATAACCTGATCCATACGCTGTTTCCCATCAAACGAAGTTGCATGGTGGATCCGGAAGAGATATCCATTGAGATAGACCGTTGTGCCATTAAGTTAAAAGAGTTGCTCTACTCCATCCGGAATTCGCTGAAGCAATCCCCCGAAAAGTTGGTGGAAGAATTTTTTACCCGGGTGCCGGCAGCTTTCGAACAACTGGTTTCCGAAGCAGAAGCCATTACAAAATTTGATCCGGCCTCCAGCTGTGTTGAGGAAGTAATTCTCTGTTATCCTGGATTTTATTGTATTTCGGTCCATCGCATGGCACATATCCTATACAAACTTAAGGTCCCCCTGATACCCAGGATCATGTCCGAATATGCCCATGGGAGAACGGGGATCGATATTCATCCGGGAGCACAGATCGACTCGCCGTTCTTTATCGATCATGGAACAGGAATTGTAATCGGTGAGACCGCACGGATTGGCAAGGAAGTTAAGATATACCAGGGGGTTACCCTGGGAGCCCTTACCGTTGAGAAAGGGATGGCACATACCAAACGGCACCCCACCATTGAGGATCAAGTGATCATCTATGCGGGGAGTACCATACTGGGTGGTCAAACAGTGATTGGCCACCACACGGTGGTTGGCGGAAATACCTGGATTACTGAGAGTATCCTTCCCCATTCAGTGGTTTACAGGAACCACCGGGTGGTTATAAAGGATAGCAAGACCTTGGATGCAGCTATTGATTTTGTCATCTAACCATTAAATGTAACA
>JAOZUK010000621.1 GCA_029938715.1 Bacteroidales bacterium
TAATACATTCTTATTTCAGCATTCTTTTTTTGAACTGATTCTTAAAATGCTAATTTTGTCAAGGCATGTCCGAAAAACAGTTTCTCAATAGCATTAATAAATTCAAAATCAGGTACTTGTCTGGTCCCAGATTTCTCTACCTTCTGGCTGCAGTTATTGGCCTGGGATCTGGACTGGCGGCTGTGATTATCAAGAATCTGGTGCACTTTATTCGGGTGGCATTGGAAAATGGTTTCCAGGGAGTTTCCATCCGGTATTATTTATTCATTTTACCGGTAGTTGGCATTGCCCTGGTTGTTGTTTATATAAAGTATTTGAATAAGCGACCGGTGGGGCATGGCATACCAAGTGTACTATTTTCCATCTCCAAAAACAACGGGATCATCCGTTCCCATAACCTCTACTCCAGTATTATAACCAGTGCGCTGACCGTGGGGTTTGGTGGTTCGGTAGGATTGGAGGGGCCCACGGTGGCAACAGGCGGAGCCATAGGGTCCCAGATTGGCAAAGCGTTCAAGCTAACGTATAAGGAGGTTACACTTCTGATTTCCTGTGCATGTGCAGGAGCCATGTCGGCTATCTTTAAGGCCCCCATTGCCGGAATTGTATTTGCCCTGGAGGTGATTATGCTGGACATGACCATGTGGGCAGTCATTCCTTTACTTATTGCTTCGGCAGTTGGAGCGATGACCTCCTATCTTCTTCTGGGTCAGAATGTACTCTACTCATTTCAGTTAGTGGAGCCTTTCGAGATGGGGCAGATTCATTACTACCTGCTGCTCGGAGTAGTGGTTGGTTTGTTATCTGTCTATTTTACAAAGAGTTATATCCGTATATCGGCCATTTTTGAGAAATTTGAAAGTCCATGGAAACGCCTTTTAGTGGCAGGAGGCTTGCTGGGAGTCATTATTTTCTTTCTCCCTGCTTTGTATGGTGAGGGCTACGAGGTGGTAAACCAGGAGCTCCGGGGTGAGTACATTCACCTGTTCAAAGATACTTTTTTTGAAGGCTGGAGCAACACATTTGCGCTGGTGGTAATCTATATTCTCCTGTTGATAGGGGTTAAGGTCATTGCAACTACATTAACCTTTGCTGCCGGTGGAATTGGAGGGGTCTTCGCACCTACTCTTTTTATGGGCGCAAATATGGGACTACTCTTTGGACTTATACTGAACCAGGTGGGTATAGAAGTTTCGGTCAGTAACATGGTCCTTGTGGGAATGGGCAGCATGATAGCAGGTGTGATCCATGCACCGCTTACAGCCATCTTCCTGATTGCAGAGATCACCGGGGGTTACGAACTCTTTTTTCCTCTAATGCTGGCCTCCACCATCTCCTATGGAACCACAAAGTACTTTGTGAAGAATTCGGTCTATACGGTTCAGCTGGCCAAACGAGGTGAACTGATGACCCATCACAAAGACAGGAACATCCTGTTAATGATGAAAGTGACAGACCTGATTGAGACCAATTTTAAAACAGTCAGGGCAGAGAATACATTGAGGGATCTGATTAAGATCATCACCACTTCAAGCAGGAATATTTTCCCTGTGGTGGATGAAAAACACAACTTGAAAGGAATCGTAAAGCTCGATGATATCCGTCACATCATGTTCAATCCGGAGATGTATGATATCACGAAGATATCCGACCTGATGATTAAACCTGAGTGGACCATTGAATCCACCGAGCAGATGGAAGAGGTAGCCAGGAAGTTTTCAGAGAGTGGTCGATACAACTTCCCTGTGCTGCAAAATGGAAAATATCTGGGATTTGTCTCCCGTGCCCGTGTATT
>JAOZUK010000622.1 GCA_029938715.1 Bacteroidales bacterium
TTGATATGTACCGACGAACAAGCCCCCAATTAACTCTCACAGAGCCTGCATTTGCCATTCCTGGCATCTTGCCCAACGATGACTGGTCTTTCATATACAAAGAAAAGGTTTGGCCTTTCATCGACGAAAACCTATTTAAGCATCTTTATGAAGAGCAAGGTGGAGCACCAAATATTTCGATCAAGCTTAAAATGTCTCTCCTTATTTTCATGGCATTGGAGGAACTCACCTGGCGAGAAGTTGAGTTCATGTATATACGCCGGATTGACTGGATAAACGCAACCTATACTGATTTTGGCAACGCTTTTATTGATCATACGACATTGTTTAAATTTTACCAGCAACTGGAAAAAGATGATGCAGCGTACAAGCTGTTTGTTGACCTAACGGAAAGATTCATTAAAGAATGCGATGTTTCAACGAAAAAGCAGAGAGTTGACTCGTTCTTCATGCTGGGATGGCTCTCAATACTGTCGCGCTATGGATTATTCAAGGAAACAATTAGGGTCTTTCTGCAAACGTTACGAAAGCATAAACCAGGGTTGTACGAGAATATAAAAGGAGAATTATCTCTTGATTACTTACGGGACAATTTTGATTTAACCGAAAAAGATAAAGATAAAACAAGAGGCCGAATCAAAGAAATGGCCAAAGATTTATACTTGCTGAAATCAGCCTTTGAGAACCATCATCAAGTTAAACATTATGAAACATTCAATACTCTTGTGCAAGTATTTGAGCAACAATGCGCAATTAAATCAGCATCCGACGATAAGGAAACATCTGACAAAGAAGAGGTAGAGATAGTAATACGTGAGAAGCCTGAAGGCGAGAAAATCATATCCAGTCCACACAATACTGATGCGAACTATACCAGGAAAAGGGATAAAGCTGTTGTTGGGCATAAGGGCTTTGTTACTGAAACATCCGATCCTGAAAATGAAGTGCAATTTCTAACTGATGTAAATCTTGAAGCAGCAACGCATGCGGATGCCAACGAAATAGGATTAATTGAAGAACGCCTCGATGATAATAATCTGAAGCCTGAAACATTGTATGCCGATGCCGGTTTCGTAAATGGTACCTCAATCCTTGAATCTGAGGAAAAAGGGATAGATCTGGCAGGCCCCAGTTCTGGACGTTCACAAAGTTTTGAAGGATTTGCCGATAGCAACCGCCCTCTGGACATCGCCGATTTTCAGGTTGATATTCACAGCGAAACCGGGGAACTGTCTGTGATGTCCTGTCCCGAAGGGCACCAGCCGAATGACCAGGGTCGTAGTGAGAAAACTGGTAAAATGCTGGTTCATTTTAAAAGTGAAATATGTAAAATCTGTCCATCTTGTGAACGTTGTCCTGTCAAGATAGGTGTTCGTGTAACGACTCTAAAGGTTGATGAAGCTCAATACGCAGGTGCCGCTCGCCATCATGAGTATATGGGAGATGTCGAATACAGAAAAGAATGTGGTACACGGGCGGGTGCCGAAAGCCTGGTTAACGAGATAGCCAACTCGCACGACGGCAGGCAAGCACGTCATCGAACAGAAAAGGGAGCGCGCTTGCAGTTATTTTTGGCAGGAATAAGTTGTAATGTGAAGCGTTTTATTCGTTTTACACAGGAGAAATCCGTGAAAAACATGGCAAATGCAGTGAGTTAAAGGGGAATACCCTTATTCTTACGTTTTTTAGGGGCCAATAAGGCTAAAAAAGGTTGTGGTAAATATTTTCCCACAGGCTGATTGGTATTGTTTCTCATTTGAGAATCAATACTACTGGTTTTGGGCTTTTTAGAGAA
>JAOZUK010000012.1 GCA_029938715.1 Bacteroidales bacterium
TTACCAAATGAGTTCATGATTCATCAATCACTTTATAAATATCTGTTAACTGATTATAGCTAAACTGACCCGGTGCAGTTTCATTTCCACTTCCCGGTGAACCAAAAGTGAATTCTGCTCCCAGATAGGGACCCATTAACCTGGTAATCCGTCCCAGTTTTCCCATTCCAAGAACAACTTTCTTCCCCGGAAGTTTGTAAAGCGCCAGTAAGTTATGTACATCCTTCAATGTGCTCACCTGCACTGCAATCTTTGCCACATCCCCTCCCCTCTCATAGCACCTTTGGAGTATCTGCTCAAGCCCCTGCAAATCAGGAGTTGTGTCAAAATTATGATAAGATATGATGCTTTTTGTACCACATTGGTTTGCATACCCGGTCAGAGTGGACAGGTAATTATTTGTGGATTCAATCTCCATATCAATAAAGGTGGCACCCAGATCCATACAGGTTTGTAAGAGTTGAATTCTTTCCGATTCATTGAGGGCCTCTGGCCTGCAGGTGGCTATGGTCTGTATGCGATCAGGAATGAGTTGGTAGATACGGCCCGGATCTTCTTTGATCAGGTCCAGACGAAGCTCCACCAGGGTGGCCCCCGATTCTATAACCCATTGCAACTGGTCGGTCCGGGAAATGCTAACACAGATCATCAATCATAGGTTTAAGCTCTGAAAGAGAGATGCTTTTAATTAAGGTCTTTCCTAAACCATCAAGCAAAACAAAATGGATGTGCTCCCCGCTCTTCTTTTTATCCTTCCGGATGTTCTGAAAAATCACCTCCGGATCAAGTTCTAATTCGAAGGGAAGTCCTGCTGCCTTTAATAGGTTCTGTATGATATCCACATCAGAAGCCGGAAGAAGGCCCAGGTTATGAGAAAGTTGGGCAGCCATAACCATTCCCACCGATACAGCCTGTCCGTGCATTACCTTTTTTTCGCGCTCAATGGCATGACCAATGGTATGACCAAAATTCAGAATACGCCGCAGATCCGACTCTCTTTCATCTTTCTGCACAACCTCCACCTTGATCTGTGCTGAGACGGTTACCACATGCTCCAGGACCTTAAGGTCGAGATTTAACAATCCAGTCATATGATCCTTTATGTATTTCAGGAATTCCACATCCCATATGGCTCCATATTTAATAACCTCAGCGATCCCCGATATATACTCTTTTCGGGCAAGAGTCTTAAGAAGTGAAAGATCACACCATACAAAAGAGGGTTGCCTGATGTTTCCAATTATGTTCTTGTATCCATCCAGGTTTACGCCGTTTTTTCCTCCTATGCTCGCATCTACCTGACCAAGTAGTGTGGAGCTGATAAAACCAAATGAAATCCCTCTGAGGTAGGTTGATGCTACAAAACCTGCCACATCTGTGGCCAATCCCCCTCCTACTCCAACAATCATAGAGGATCGGTCGATCTCCAGGTTTACCAGTTCCCTGTAAATATTTTCCACAGTATGCATATTCTTATAGCGCTCCCCTGAAGGAATCGAAATGCTCTGAAAAGAATCGAACGAATCCTGATGCTCACAAAGGACATGCTCATCCACCAGTAAAACAGGGGTGGGAACTAGTGTTTTAAGTCCCGCAGACAGGTTTTCTCCTACTGATATTTCGGTATTCCCCGATGGAGTGGTCAATTTAATCTGATGCATCTGCCTTATTCTTTATTCATCACACTGGTCTGGTGATTAATAGATTCCTGGTGAATGGAACGAAACAATTTAATCATAAACTCCTCACTAAGCCCTTTTCTTGTACCCAATCTTAACCGGTTTTTCAACATATCATCCCATCGCTTGGTCTGAAGGATGGTGATGTTGTTTTCCTTTTTATAATTACCGATCCTTTCGGACACATGCATCCTTTCCTCCAAAAGGTTGATTATCCGGTCGTCCAGTTTATCGATCTCATCCCTCAGCGCAGCCATTGTAAGCATCAGTTCCTCGTTCACTTCCGGATCCCTGAGAATAAGCTTATCTATAATGGCTTTCAATCCATCGGGAGTTACCTGCTGTGCTGCATCACTCAGTGCTTTATCCGGATTACAGTGGGTCTCAATGATCAATCCATCGAAATTGAGGTCCATGGCCTTTTGTGAGATATCATAAAGAAACTCCCGGTTGCCACAGATATGACTTGGATCTGTAATGATGGGCATTTCAGGAATACGCCTCCTCAGCTCGATGGGGACCTGCCACTGGGGAATATTCCGGTAAAGGGTTTTGTCATAACTGGAAAAACCTCTGTGGATAGCAGCCATGCGCTTAATCCCTGCGTTATTGATCCGTTCTATGGCACCTATCCAGAGGTCTACATCGGGATTTATAGGATTCTTAACCATGACCGGAATATTGACACCCCGAAGGGAATCGGCAATGTCCTGTACAGCAAAAGGATTGGCCGAAGTCCTTGCTCCTATCCAAATGATATCGATTCCATACTTTAAGGCTTCATAGACGTGTTTCACATTGGCTACCTCTGTGGCGATTAACAATCCAGTCTCCTTTTTCACAGTTTGTAGCCACTGGAGACCTACGGATCCCACTCCCTCAAATGCATTGGGTCTTGTTCGGGGTTTCCAGATTCCTGCTCGGAATATTTTAATTCCCATTTCAGCCAGTGATACTGCCGTGCATAACAGCTGTTCCTCAGATTCAGCAGAGCAGGGACCAGCCATAAAAATAGGCTTGGTAAACAGATTGCCCTCAATAGACAACGGTTCTAATTCTACGTCAATTACCATTACAAAAAATTATTCAATTACTGATTCACCTTTTTTATATTCACCCAGGATACCAAGGGAGGGTGTAAACGGACTGATAGCTTCCAGAGCTCTTTTGTACATATCAAAATCATTGATCTCAACATCCACGTAAAACATGTATTCCCAATCCTTTCCAGGGATGGGCATGGACTGGATCTTTGCCAGGTTTATTTCATAATAGGATATTATGGAGATGATTTTTGACAGTGATCCGAATTTATGTGCCACTGTAAAGAAGATCGATGCCTTATTGACCTGGGCCTTTGGAATCTCGACCCCATTCTCTGAAAGTATCAGAAATCTGGTGTAGTTTTTCTTATTGGTTTCGATACTCTCTGCAAGTATATCAAGCCCATATTTATTGGCCGCCATTTTGCTTGAGATTGCTCCGGTATCCATCAGTTTATTCTGCGCTATCTCCTCGGCACTCATGGCAGTATCCATGCTTTCTATTAACCTGATTCCTGGAAGGGAATCAAAATAGTCCTGGCACTGAAGTATGGCCATGGGATGAGAGTAAACCTCTTTCAAATCAGGAATTGTCACTCCCGGCATGGCCACCAGATTCTGCTTTATCCTCAGGTAAATCTCCCCGGTGATATGCATACTGGTGTTAATAATCAGGTTGTAGTTTGGTATGATACTTCCTGCCAGAGAGTTCTCAATAGCCATGATCCCAAAATCACATTGTCGATCTTTCAATGTGGTGACCATATCCCGGAATGTATTCCTGGGGAGAATACTTATCTCCTCATCTTTAAAGTAATGGTGCGCTGCAATTTCATGAAATGCACCATATCCACCCTGTATTGCTATTGTTTTTGCCATTGCTATAAAACAAAAAACCCGACTAACGCCGGGTGCCACATGCATAAAGTAAGCCCGACTCGCTATCTGCCAGTAAAAAAATAAAAATAATATACGGTGCTTCTATATGTCACTCTAAATAATTGAGCAGTAAAACTAAACAATTATTACCAGAGTACCAAAGTTCATTACAATTTGAAAGAGAGCTGGCAACCTTGGTAAACTTTTATTATTATTGCTCATATGAAGAAGAGCGAACGGTACGAAAAGATCATCTCCTATTTTTCAGAGGAGATGCCGGTGGCCGAAACTGAATTGGATTATAAAAATCCATATGAACTTTTAGTGGCTGTGATCCTCTCTGCTCAATGCACCGATAAGAGGGTTAACCAGATTACACCTCCTTTTTATCAGCAATTCCCTGACGTGTCCGCCCTGGCTCAATCCACTCAGGAAGAGGTGTTTGATCTTATAAAGAGCTGCTCATACCCGAACAACAAGGCCAAACACCTGCTTGGTATGGCCCGCATGCTCACGGCGGAATTCGGTGGTGTTGTACCTGATACCTTGGAGGAGCTCCAGAAATTGCCCGGTGTGGGAAGAAAAACTGCCAATGTAATTCTTTCTGTAGCCTATCAGAAACCAGCCATGGCTGTGGATACTCATGTATTCAGGGTGGCCGCAAGGATTGGACTCACTACCCGTGCAAAGAATCCGTATGAAACTGAAATGCAACTCATCAGGTATATACCAGAAGAGAAGATACCTCTGGCCCATCATTGGCTCATTCTCCATGGCCGTTATGTATGTACCGCACGAAAACCAGCATGCGACCGATGCGGCATTAATCATCTGTGTAACTTTTTTGAAAAAAAAGAGAAACCCTGACACCCCCTTTTACGTACATTTGAGCAACCTGTAAAACACCGGTAATGAGGAATGTCATTACAAAACTTATTTTATTTCTGATCCTGGTTACCGCAAGCTCGGCATCCACGCCTTCCTTTGATTTTGCGAGGGGGCGCCATAACAATGTATGCAAAGACCTGAAAAATGATGTCTTGCTCTATTTTGTATTTATCGATACCCGAAGCACTTCTCCATGGACCGAGTTTGATATTCTTAGCACCATTGACAGCATCCAGGTGGCAGCCCGATGGCTTGAATCTCAGGCCAGCCAGCATAACATTCCACTCAATATTAAGACGGACTACTATATTGGGGATGAGTATACCACCATCGAAAAAAACCTGCCCAATGCAACTATTAAAGAGGTGATTGAAGAGCAGAAGCTGACAAAGGGATTGGAATCACTTAACCGATGGGGTGACTATGTCTCAAAGATTATAGGTGAATCCTTGTATATAAAAGAGAAAGACGGAATTCCCTTGCAGAAAAAACCCGGTAACAAAGAGCGGCTAATCGCCTTCCTGAGGGATGAATATCAGGTGGAGAGTGTGGTGATGATGTTCTTGATTAACAACTATTTTCGATCTGATATCTCAATAGCTATCAATACATTGCACAATGAAGATGTGGAGTTCTCGGTGGTTAGTTATAAATACCCTTCTGAAATTGCTCATAACTTCCTCCATCTGTATGGTGCAGCAGACTTGAATAAGTCGTATTTTCGACGAAGTCCGGGAAAAATTAAACAGGCACAGGAGGCATTTCCAGATGATATTATGTCGGAGGTATATGCCAGACGTATAAATGAGCTAGAAATTGGCGAATTTACAGAGTATATGATAGGCTGGACAGACGAGCTTGATGAAGAATATGAACCATTGCTAACAGAAAGGTTTACACTTTTTAAATAATTACTTGAATCCCTTATTAATAGTGGCTCTCGGGTGAAGTTAGTCCTTTTTGTTTTAAAAAAAAGTGTTATTTTTACTAATTATGAAAGCTATAAATGTGCAAAAAGCCTGCAGGATTTACAGTGAATTTACATAGCGTCAAATTAACCCAGTGAATAAAATTACTAACCCATGAACCGAAACCTAATATTATCCGGTAGATTATTCCTTCTTCTGTTTGTCTTTCTCGGCTTCATCATGAGCGGTTGCAACCGCGGTCCAAAAAGTGAAGGCTCCGGGGATTTTGAAGCTTCCGGTGGCCTGGATGCAGAGACTCAGGCACAATTGAATACTGCCAAGAGGATTTTCTATTCACTTCCCTCTCCCCTGGAAACAGCCATGCTTATTAAAAATGCTGGTGCACAGTATGATGAAGGGTTAATGAATTTGACAGGGAATACCTCCAGGTACATTACCTCTAAAAGCAAAGCACTTAATCTGGGTATATACTCCACCGACCTGAGTTATGCCAGCCTGTTCGACCAGACTCAGGCCACACTGAATTATATTGAGGCGGCAAAAAAGATGGCCGATGGGCTCAATATCCTGAATGCCATTAATGAAGAGACCATTCAGCGCCTTGAAGAGCATATTAACAACCGGGACGTCATTATTGATATCATTTCGGAAACCTTGATGAATTCAAGTTCCTTCTTACAGGAAAATGGCCTTGAAGCCGTTGCAACTGTTGTCCTTGTGGGCGGCTGGGTTGAAGGACTATACATTGCCACTAACCTGGTAGACGAAAATTCACTGAAAGATAATAAGCTGGTTGAAAGAATAGTAGATCAGAAGCTATCACTGGATATTATGGTAAATCTCCTTGAGGAATCACCAGAGGATGCAGATGCCATGGCTGTTCTGGAGGATGTAAAATCACTTAAATCCATTTTTGATAAGATAACCATAAAGCAGGGCAACGTTACAGCCGTTGAGGATCCTGCAACCAATGTTACCACACTAAAATCTGAATCATCCATTCATATTACACCGAATGTATTTAAAGAATTGAGGTCAAAAGTTAGAGAAATTAGAACAAGCTATATATCCTAATACCATATACCATGACTAAGAAAGGATTACTCTTTATATCTCTGGTTGCAAGCATGCTTTTACTGCCTGTGGCAATGAATGCGCAATGCAAGCAATTCGCAAAAAACACCTGTAAATCTGGTTTGAAACCCTATCAACATGATGGGAACTATCATGCTGCACTGCTCATAGAAGGTGAGGAAGCAGAACTTTACAAAACCTTCTATTCCGACAGAAATTACAGGATTGGAGTGTGCGGTGCACACAATCTTAAACCAATTGAATTTAAAGTAGTTGACACACGAAATGGCAAGGTACTTTACGACAACAGCCTGAAAGATTATGACTGGAAATGGGATTTCACTCTTGAATCAAGTCAGCAGCTTAAAATCATGGTAAAGGTTCCCATTCCTGAAGGGAATATTGATGAACCCGAAGAGGGTTGTGTGGCGATCCTGTTTGGTTCCAGGGATGACTAGTTTCAGCATGAAATAATTAAGATTGAAAATATTTAAGCCTTATGGGTTGTTCGCTTCGTACGAACAACCCATTTTTATTTATATTTACCAATTGTTACTCAATTAACACTATGATATTTTACTAACCACTAACCTTTGATCACTGATCACAAGAAACCCATCCCCCACCAATGAACCCTAAACAGAACCACCACCACGTTAGCCTTTCCAGGTGTGTACCTATAAACGTATATACCCCACCAGAGGATATAAAAAACCAAATGCAAACATCTTATTAGTCTGTCATTGGCAATGATTTTAGCAATGATTTTAGCAATTATTTAAATGCCAATGTTTATTAGCGCTTTCTTTGTCATAACAATGAAGCAATAAAAATATTACGCGATTATCAATCCCTAAAAACTAATAAAACTATGGATCACGGACCAGCAGTAAAACTCGGTGTAGATCATGCAGCGAAAAGAAAAACAAGGCTTGGCATATGGATGTTCATTTCATATACTATTCTATATGGAGTATTTGTAGCCATTGGTGTAGCCAATTATGAAGCAATGAAGATTATAGTTTTTGCAGATCTTAACCTTGCTGTAACCTACGGCTTTGGCTTAATTGTCCTTGCCATAATTATGGGACTGATTTACAATTGGAGATGTACAAAGATTGAAAACGAAATGAATAAGGAGGGAGAGGTATGATTTACGGAGTTTCATATTTAGCAATTGCCCTGTTCGTCTTTTTTGTATTGATTGTACTGGGTTTGTCATTTTACTTTGCTAGAAAAACTAAATCTGCCAACAGTTATTTTGCTGCTGGAGGTACAATTCACTGGGCTGTAAATGGAGTAGCCTTTGCTGGTGATTATCTATCCGCAGCTTCTTTTCTGGGTATTTGCGGGATGATTGCTTTTGTAGGCTATGATGGCTTCCTCTATTCTATAGGTTACCTTGCTGGTTGGGTTGTAGCGCTTTTCCTTGTTGCCGAACCCATGAAGCGCTTAGGAAAATTTACGTTTACTGATGCCTTGGATTCAAAATTTAATTCTAAAGCCATTCAGCTTACGGCAGCCATTAGCACATTGATTGTTTCCCTATTTTACCTGATCCCTCAGATGGTAGGTGCAGGCACCCTCGTGGAACCACTGCTTGGGCTTGACCATTGGGTTGGGGTTGTTATTGTAGGTGCAGTTGTGATTTTTATAGTTGCAACCGCAGGTATGACATCGACAACCTATGTTCAATTTATTAAAGGGGGATTACTGATCATTTTTTCTACAGTTCTTGCCATTTATATTTTTACCAACGGCTTGAACCTTAATCCCGATCATAAAAATCAAGACTATATTCAGCCCATGACATTAACTGCTGATGATATGCAGGGCTTTACGTCGGTTTCCAATATTGATGTTGATGCTCTTTCCTTTGTAAAAATGGAAAAAGATGGCATCTATCGCTGGTTTACTAAAGACGGGGATAAGTTCGAGGAGGCTATGTCTACCACAAAAACAATTGACGGGGAAAAATTATACAATGGAGCACCAAAAGAAGAAGGAAAATTCTACCAGGTAGGCAACATGGTTACAATTATTAAGGACGGAGTGGAAGTTGAATCAACCGGGAAAGTAGGTCCTTTAAAATTTTTAAGCGTCATCAATTCAAGCGAAATTGCACGATATGTCAAAGTTTTATTTGATGATGGTGATAATGAAGTAACTGCCTATGTTAAAACTGTAACCCCCGGCAAAGAGATGCTGATTCCCGGCTTGAAATTTAAGATTGGAAAAGGTGCTACACCTTTATCAAAATTGAATTTCATATCTCTTATGCTTGCCTTATTCCTTGGTACAGCGTCATTACCTCATATCCTTATCCGTTATTATACGGTCCCCAGTCAACGCGATGCCAGGAAATCTACAATTGTTGCCATTGCTGCCATCGGGTTTTTCTATGTTCTGACCATGTTTATGGGATTAGGTGCTGCAACCAATGGTGTTTTAAACCTGGAAGACGGAAATATGTCAGCCCCACTCTTAGCAAAAGCTTTTGGTGTTGGATTATTTGCCATTATATCAGCAATAGCTTTTGCTACCATCCTGGGGACTGTGAGTGGCCTTATTGTTGCTTCATCAGGTGCCATTGCCCACGATCTGGTTGACAGATATATGGGTAAACAGCTTTCTGATAAGGAAAAAGTGAGAGCGGGTAAAATTGCTGCAGCTTGCGTGGGTGTTGTAGCTATTATTCTGGGAATACTATTTAAAGGGATGAATGTTTCTTTCCTTGTTGGTTGGGCTTTTGCTGTTGCAGCCTCTGCAAACCTACCGGCAATATTAATGTTGCTATTCTGGAAAAAGACCACTGCAAAAGGTATTGCATCATCAATTATTGTTGGTATTGTAAGCGCCCTTGGTATTATAATAACGGGCCCCTCAATAAGCAAGCAATTTTTCAGGTCTGAAGGATTACATGGACTGGATTCACCGGCAATAATCTCCTTTACACTGGCATTGCTTACACTTATTATTGTGTCCTTATTAACACAGAAAGATAACGATAAGAAGTTAGCCTAACATTGTAGTATTAAATTCTATTTTGACAGCAGGCAAACAGAAGGTGCCCGGGCACCTTCTGTTATGGCCGCACAAAGAATTCTCAAGCAAGAAATAAAATCCTAGATCATGAAAAAGCACTTCATTATGGCACTGGCTCTTCTTTCTACAGTCACAGCCAGTTCCCAGGAAAAGGAAGAATCCAAGTTTGGCGTAAAATTCTCCGGCTTTGTAAAAAATGATTTCTTCTGGGATACCAGACAGACCATCTCAGCCAGAGAGGGACACTTCCTCCTATGGCCCACTCCAGTAAACCTGGATGAAAATGGAGAGGATATCTATAAAAAGGCCAGCTTTAACTTTCTGGCCATCCAATCCAGATTGAGTGCAAAACTCACAGGACCCGATGCCCTTGGCGCCAAGACATCCGGTTTAATTGAAGGGGACTTCTTTGCCCAGGCCAATGTCAACACTAACCTCTTTCGGCTTCGCCATGCATTCGTGAAGCTAAACTGGGACCATACGGAAGTGATGGCGGGACAATACTGGAATCCATTGTTTGTCACATCTTGTTTCCCCGGGACCGTCTCCTTTAACACCGGGACCCCCTTGCAATCCTTTGCCAGGAATCCCCAGGTGCGTGTGACTTACAAGACAAATGGATTTAGTCTTCTGGCGGCTGCGTTGGGCCAACGCGACTACTCCTCTGTGGGCCCCTTGGGGGCAAGTTCGCACTACTTAAGAAACTCAGCTGTGCCTGAGATGCAGGTGCAGGTGCACTACGAAACCAGCAATGAAGATGGTATGAATATCGTGGCAGGTGCAGGAGCAGCCTATAAAACCATTGTGCCCCGGCTTTCCAGCTCACCTGTTGAGGGAGTTACCTACAAAGTCGATGAAAAAGTTGGAGGCCTTACTGCCATGGCCTTTTCTAAGCTCACCACCAAGCCCATTACTGCCAAACTGCAGGTGCGCTATGGTGAGAACATCGCCGACCTGTTGGGAATCAGTGGATTTGCAGCCACTGGGATTACTGACGTAACTACGGGTGAGCGTTCCTATGCTCCGCTTAAGAGTATGACTTTCTGGGCTGAGGTGCATAGCAATGGCAATCCCCAGGTGGGTATTTTTGGCGGACTTACAAGCAACAATGGAATCAATGAAACTATCCTGACAACGGTCCCAGTATATGGCAGAGGGACCACCATCAGGAGGCTTTACAGGATTGCCCCAAGGATCATATACAATATGGGCAAATTAAGGCTGGCCGCGGAGGTGGAATACACCAGTGCTGCCTACGGGGACAATTACGATGAATTCTACATCCCTGCCGACCTTACCCTTGCTACGAACCTAAGGGTACTGACAGCCGTATACTACTTTTTCTAATTGAGTTTGGGCCTGAGGTAGCTGCCTGTATGTGAGCCGGTTTCGGGGATATCTTCCGGAACACCCTCGAAAACAATATGACCTCCCTGGTCGCCCCCTTCAGGACCCAGATCTATGATCCAATCTGCATATTTGATCACTTCCAGATTGTGCTCTATCACAAGGACAGTATGTCCCTTCTCAAGCAACGATTCCAGGGAGGAAAGCAAAAGTGAAATATCGTGCATATGCAGACCGGTGGTGGGTTCATCAAAAATAAAGAGAACCCGCTCATCATCCGACTCTTTGCTCAGAAAATAGGCCAGTTTAATGCGTTGGCTCTCACCCCCACTAAGTGTGCTTGACGATTGCCCCAGTTTCACATAACCCAGCCCAACCCGTTGTAAAGGGGTTAGCTTCTTTACGATCCTTCTCTCCGAGGAATTTTGCTCCTCTCCAAAAAACTCAATGGCTTCATTTATGGTCATCTCCAATATATCAAAGATACTCCTCTCCCTGTAGGTAACATTCAGTATCTCATCTTTGTATCGTTTGCCATGACAGTTGTCGCAAATAAGTCTGACATCTGCCATGAACTGCATTTCCACTTTTATCTCTCCTTCACCCTGGCACTCCTCACATCTTCCCCCATCGATATTGAATGAAAAATGGGAGGCCTTATATCCATTGATTTTGGAGGCCTGCTGACTGGCATAGAGTTTCCGGATCTCATCAAATGCTTTCAGGTAGGTAACAGGATTCGACCTGGAAGATTTCCCAATTGGATTCTGGTCCACAAATTCAACCCGATCTATCAGGTGAAGATCCCCGTTCAGCACATCGTGTTTACCTGGTTTCTCACCTGCCCCATGTAGTCGTTTATTCATCGCGGGGTATAAAATAGATCTTACCAGGCTCGATTTTCCCGATCCGCTTACTCCTGTTACTACTGTGAAAATGTTTAGTGGGAACTTCACATTAATCCCAGTCAGGTTATTTTCTCTTGCCCCTTTCAGTTCCAGGTAGTTGTTCCATTTTCTCCTGTTTGCAGGTACTTGAATCATCTCAATGCCATTCATGTACTTGGCTGTCAGACTATTTTCTTCCTTAAGAAGTTCCTTATGCCCACCCTGGAAAACAACTTCACCTCCATGTCTTCCAGCCATAGGCCCCATATCAATCACATGATCGGCCGATTTGATGATCTCTTCATCATGTTCAACAATCACCACCGTATTTCCCAGTTCCTGCAACTCCTTCAGCACCCCTATCAACTGTTCTGTATCACGGGAATGAAGACCAATACTGGGTTCATCCAGAATATAGAGTGAGCCCACGAGGCTGCTTCCCAGGGAAGTGGCCAGGTTAATTCTCTGACTTTCGCCCCCGGAAAGGGTTGAAGAGAGTCTGTTAAGGGTTAAATAACCAAGTCCGACATTGGTTAAAAAACTGATCCTGCTATTGATCTCCTTTAGCAACCGCTCTGAGACTTTAATATCCTTTTTTGGAAGTTTAAGTTCACTGAAATAGGTTTCCATATCAGTGATTGGAAGCTTCACCAGCTCGCTGATTATTTTGCCACCCACTTTCACATAACCGGCCTCCTTTCTAAGGCGACTGCCATTGCACTCCGGACAGATGGTCTTCCCGCGATACCGGGAGAGCATGACCCTGTACTGAATTTTATATTTTTTCTCTTCCAGGTGTTTAAAAAAGCGGTTGATACCCCTGAAATACCTGTTTCCTTTCCAGAGCAAACTTCGATCTTCTTCGGTCAACTGGAAATAGGGTGTATGAATGGGAAAGTCAAGTTGATCTGCTTTCATCACCAGCTTTTCCTTCCACCTTTTCATCTTCTCCCCTTTCCAGCAAACAACGGCATCGTCATAAACCGACAATCGCTTATCGGGAATAACCAGGTCCTCATCAATCCCCATCACCTTACCATAGCCTTCGCAGGCAGGGCATGCCCCCAACGGATTATTAAAGCTGAACAGGTGCTCTGAGGGCTCGTCAAATTCCATCCCGTCTGCTTCAAACCTGGTGGAAAACTCCTCCGATTCAAGATTTTCAGGATTCCATATTATACAATGGCCATGGCCTATTTGCAAAGCTGTCTGAACAGAATCACCGAACCTGCTAACTGACTCACTGTCTCTCTGTACCACCACCCTGTCAACCACAAGATTTAACAGGAAATTCTCTTTGTTCTCCCTATGTCCCTTCAGTGTATCCAGCTCCACAATCTCGTTACCCACAAGGGCACGGGTCATGCCCTGCTGAATGAAGATATCCAGCTGATAATCCAGCTCCTTTTCTGCATTTAGACAAACGGTTGAAAGGATAACCAGGCGCCTCTCCTCATCCTGTGCAAGGATATAATCCACCACATCGGTAACTGTATGTCGCTTGACCAGTTTTCCTGATACGGGTGAATAGGTTTTGCCTATCCTGGCAAACAGGAGCTTTATGTAGTCATATATTTCTGTGGAAGTCCCAACCGTTGAACGGGGGTTGCGCGAATTTACCCTTTGTTCAAGGGCCACTGCCGGAGGGATTCCATGAATGAAGTCCACATCCGGCTTATTAATACGGCCCAGAAATTGCCTGGCGTAGGCTGACAAACTTTCCACATAGCGTCTCTGACCTTCGGCATAGAGCGTATCAAATGCAAGAGATGATTTACCTGAGCCCGACAGTCCTGTAATCACCACCATCTGATCCCTGGGAATGCGCAGTTCAATGTTTTTCAGGTTGTGAACACGCGCTCCTTTAATATGTATTTCTTGATCGTTAATGATTGGCATAATTATTGAGCCTAAAAGTACTATATTTTGTAATAACAATTATTTTTACTTAATTGCAACGTTTAGTAATTATACTCGTTTAACTAGTATTAACAATAACCACCCGCCTATAGGAAAACCTTTACGCTTAACCAACAGGAACGACAATTTTGAAAGAGAATTTAGTGAACGACCAAGAATTGGTTCAAGCATATATCAAAGGTGACCAGTCAGCCATTGAGATTTTAATTAACCGACATCGGAGCAAGGTGTATACTTACATATTGCTTACCATTAAGAATCAGCAGCTGGCAGAAGATCTTTTCCAGGAGACTTTTATTAAAGTGATCCAGTCACTCCGAGGAGGTAAATACAGGGATAATGGAAGATTCCTCTCCTGGGTGATACGAATTGCCCATAACCTGATTATAGATCATTTCAGGAAAGAGAAACAGATGAATTCAGTTTCCAATGATGATTCGGAAGTTGACCTGTTTAACAGCAAGAAATTATCTGACAGCAACATTGAGGAAATCATTGTCAACAGCCAGATTAAAGCTGAGATCCGGACTTTGATCAACGAGCTTCCTGATGATCAGCGTGAAGTGGTTTTACTCAGGCATTACGGAGGGCTCAGTTTTAAAGAGATTGCAGATCAGACCGATGTAAGCATCAATACAGCCCTTGGAAGAATGCGATACGCATTGATCAATCTTAGAAAGTTTATTAAGGAAAAAGACCTTTCACTTACGGTTTATTAAGAATCTTTCACTTTTTTTTACAATAATCCATCCGGTTAGGCGTTCTATAGAAGAAAACCTAATTTAAAATTGCCTATGGTAAAAGTTTCTACCCTATTTCACCGGGTGGATGGATTTAATAAAATTAATCATACATCCCATATCCCGGACATTCTGGATCAAGACTTAGAAGACAACTTCCTGCACAAAGTGCTGGAACCATTGCTTTTCGATCCAGGCGACAAACTGGTACAAACCGTTTTAAACAAGATTTGAAAAAAGGGCCTTTGCGGGCCCTTTTTTTGTAGAATAGAGTCATATGCCTTTTACATATGTGCAAGAAGTTGAACAGCCGCAGTTACATATACTCCTGCTGTCTCTGTTCTCAGCCTTGATTGGCCCATATGAAAAGGTGTAAATCCTGCATCTATGGCTGACTCAATTTCAGCCTCCGTGAAATCGCCTTCAGGTCCAATTAAGATGGTGTAGCTTCCTATCCGATCCAGGTCTGCTATTCCTTTGCGATCAGTGGGATAACAATGTGCGATCCCTTTCACACCCTCCCGTTCAACAGCCAGGAAATCTTCAATCTTTGCAGGTGGATTAAGAATAGGTAAGTAAGCCTTCAGGGACTGTTTCATAGCCGATACCAGGATCCGTTCCAACCGTTCTTCTTTTACCTGTTTCCGTTCGGTTCTGTGGCATAGAAGCGGGGTAATTTCCGTAATTCCGATCTCAGTAGCCTTCTCAAGAAACCACTCAAAGCGATCCATATTTTTGGTGGGAGATATGGCCAGGTGTAGGTGATATGATAAAGGCTGGTAATCAGGAGTAAACCTTTGAATCTGCAAAAGACATCTCTTGGGATGGTCATCCTCAATAACAGCCTCGTACCAGCCCCCCCTCCCATCGATCAGGATCACAGGATCACCTTTAAGCAATCTGAGTACCCGAATGGCATGTTTTGACTCTTTCTCATCCAGTAGAAAAACATCCCCTTCAATATGTGGGCTGTAAAAGAGGTTCATGGTAAAGATTTGAACTTAAAAATAGTAACTTTATTCATTACCAAGACTAAGTCCTCATATTTAGACTGTAAACTAAGCAAATAGATATTCCAGTTTATATATACAAAGGCAGCATTGACTCTCCCCGCAGCAAGCTGCGGGGAATCATCGATTAATATATTATTTTATCTGTGCTCGCTAACCCCGAAGTAGAACTTCAGGATTAGCGAGCGTAATTCAAACAATAAACAAGATGAACAGACGGAGATTTATTCAGCGTACAGGCCTCGCCACAGGAGCCCTTTTAACAGCTCCTTCCCTTTTACCTGCTTGCTCATCATCAGATCCCATGTCACGTATTGGGCTGACAACTGTAGTATTTCGGAAGCGCTTTGTCAGCACCAATCCGGAGGCTTCTGGCGATCTGCTTACCCTTGAAAAGATCCCCCAATACTTACAGGACCGATTTGGCATCTATCAGCCTGAATTCTGGTCGGAGCATTTTGAATCGAGAGAGCCATCCTACCTAAAGGGCCTTAAGGAAGCATTGGATAAAGCACACTGCACCCTACTCAACATCCAGGCCGACACCCCTGGCAAGGACATGTCTGATCCGGGACATAGTCATCTTGCTGTAGAGGAGATCAAGGAATGGATCGATGTGGGAGCCTTCCTGGGAGCAAAGATGGTCCGGGGCAGCTTTATGAGGTATTCCCTGGAAGAGGGGATCAGATCCACTAAAAAACTGGTGAACTATGCCGCCAGCAAGGGGTTAACTTTCTTGTCTGAGAATCATTTCGACCTGATGTCGGAACCTGAGAAACACACTCAAGTGGCCAAAGAGGTGAACAGCAAGAATTTCGGCTTACTGGCCGATTTTGGGAACTACCCGGAAAGCACTGACAAATATGAAGCATTGAAGCTGATTGCGCCATATACCCGCCTGGTGTCAGCCAAGACCCATGGTTACGATAAAAACTATGAGCATACCGGCTTTGATTTTGACCGCTGTGTGAGGATCATGGAAGAAGGCGGTTTCAAAGGGGTCTATTCGCTGGAACAGTGGGAGGGCGGATTGCCAGATTATGATTATGAAAAGATCGTTGACTGGATGATCAGGCATGTAAAAGCCAACCTGAGCTAGCTAGAACCTAAATTAACCATCAATTCTCAATGGGATGATCAGAATCGGACTTCTCTCCGATACACATGGATTTTTTGATCCGCGAATAAATGAACACTTCTCTGAGTGTGATGAGATATGGCATGCAGGAGACATAGGGAACTATGAAGTGATAAAAATGCTCTCAAGGATCGCTCCGGTTACCGCAGTGTACGGAAACATAGATGGTACCGATATACGTAAAAGGTACCCGGGTCACCAGCGATTGATAAGGGAGGGATTAGACATCTGGATGACACATATTGGGGGGTACCCTGGCAACTACGATTATCGGGTTAAGTCGCTCATATACAGTAATCCACCCGGACTTTTTATTACAGGGCATTCGCATATCCTAAAAGTGATGCCAGATAAAAAGAATGGGTTTCTGCACATGAATCCAGGATCTGCAGGACGAAATGGGATGCACAAGTTCAGAACATTGATACGTTTCGAGGTTGATCATGGAAAAATAGACAATGTGGATGTAATTGAGCTAGGACAACGTTCCCGCGGATAGGTTTGGTTATGCGTTCGGAATTCCGCTACTCTTCATATTCAAGGAACCTTTCAATAAAGAGATCAACCCTTCGCCTCGCTGCTAGGCTATATACATACTGAGCCTGTCCTACTTTGCCTCTCACCCTTCTATCACTTTCTTTCAAATCAAAAACAATATTGTTAAACTCCCGGTTTGAGGAGAGAACCTGTAATCCACCAGGTGAATATCCAATATAATACCATGTTCTATCATCCACCCTCAGATAGATATCAAATATATCACCTGAACCTCTCTCAACCATCTCAATATAGGCCTCCACCTTTTTATTAACCTGGATATCTCCAATATTGCCAATGCCAATTTTACCATTAAGCCTGAATGACTGGGCTTCCTGATTCCACTCCAGAGGTAAATCATTAAAGAAAATTGTATTCTTCAATGCAGCCGGAATTTCAGCATAGGATCCTGTTAAACCCAGTTGCCGCTCCAGCGTACCGGCCTGTTCTCTTCCTAGCAAATCCCTCATTGCCAGCTGGTACCGGGGACTGGTTAAGTCAACTGGTTCCAGATCGGGCAGACTATCAATTTCCCTGCCCATTACCTGCAATGCATCCTCTGAAAATGGAAAATCAAGGCCCAGAATCAGATGCGTGGCAAATTTATCTTCGCCAACTTTGTGCAGTGCATTTCCGGTTGAAGTGATCCTAACCTGTCCATATTCCACCGTAAGATCGATAAGCCCCTCTCCATATACCTCGCAAGTAGAGGTTTCCAGAGAAAGGTAATTGCCTGGCAAGGTAGGATTTGTGATCTTATCGGGACTGGATATGATATATTTCTGTTGATCAGGGTCATATATTAAAACACCGGTGGCACCAGTGATATGTTTATCAAAATAGTCCTTCCGGCCAGAGAGAAATGCAGAATAGATATGTGTAGAATCGCGGGTGATCATTGAGCCAGCAAACACCTTATTCAAATCCACATTCTGCATGGCTTCCGGAACAGGAATTTGGATAACTTCAGGATCAATGAACGAAGTAAACCTCAACCACTCTTTTCCTATGTTACAGTCATGCACAATCCGCGTTCCTCCGTCAAAAAGCAGATATGGATTTGATGCGGCAAGTGATACATCACCCTGAAAATCAAAGAAAGGACTTAACATAAACACATCATCTTCAGCTATCTCACCTTTTGATTGACTCTGGGTAGTTGTATCTACCCAGATGTGATTAAAGTGAATTTTATAGGCATTGCCAAACGCATCGGCATAGTAGTAATCACCTGACCCGGTATAACTCATGGCTCCTTCCACTTCAACAGATGCATCAAATATGAGGTGCTGCCTGTTCTCCTGGTTGGCAAGCACTTTGGCATTCTCTAAAACATCCATTCTTGCCTGTGCACCAATGACCACCTCCCCCTCAAATGGGAAGACAAAGGCATCGGCGACTTCTATAAATGGGACCTGACTTGCCTCTAACAGTCTGGTATTATAATTATAGGTAGCCACAGGAGCCACAAATGTTAGGCTATCCTGTTTTGGATGTTTTGAAATGTATACAGGACCGTTGGTTTTTAGTGAATCGATACCAATATCCACACTATTCTCAGGGAGCATCTTATTCTGAGACAGGGTCACCTGTGCGCTGTCCATAAACCAGGTTATTTGATCCAGCCTGGTCTCATAGAGGTTGTAAGGCAATTCGATCAATGTGGCATCCCCATTGGCCCTGAATTCTCCTCGCCTTTCTTCCAGATCAATCTGAATATTCACATCGTTGGTCAGGAATGGGAATTCCTGCATGGATTTACCCTTCAATTGTACACCGGCAGAATCTGCAAGAATTGCCATATGCCTATATCTGAATGAATCAGATTCCAGACGGGCTTCAGGAAGTGCCATCACGCCCTCACCTGAAAGCCCGGTGGGTCTGAGCGCCAGGTTACCCCCATGGAAGGTACTGTCATTGAAGATCCTGAAGCTTGCGTCAATCCTGGCCAGTCGCATCACTCCCATGTCGGGTATCAGTTTTATTTCAGCAACCTCATTCTCTACAAATGGGTAACTTGTTTCCTCTTCCTTCTCCCTGATCAGGTAGCGCTGTGTGATGGCCATTAGAGAATCGGGATGCATCATAAAACCATCCGACCATGCGGTTGAAGTTAGGTAATTGAATGTTCCAAAACCCTGCAGCCCTAAACTGCTCATTTCAATGTCATTATAAAAGGTTCCCAATCCACCATACAGAGGGAGTCCCTCCTCGGGTGTCTGCATATAGAATCCAAGTGAATTATCCTTCCTAAGTGTCATCTGCATCTGCAGTGGAGGTAGAATTCCGGCTGAAATAAAGATTCCATCCGGTGAGATTGAGGATGGGCTGAAGTTATCCAGGCTGTCAATAACAAAAGGTTCCAGTTCAAAATAGAAATTATCACGCTTATATACACCTCCCTGGATGTATTTGCTGTCGAAAAAGATATATGAACCCTTCTTACTTGTAAATGTGGGATACTGGGGATAATTCTCAAGCCCGGACTTATTCTGTGGATCATCGATAAGAAGCTCACCTGTCATATCTTCAATGACATTATCGATTCGAGCCAACATGGGCTCTCCGTACTGATTATACTCCCCGGTGTAGATGGATAACTGCAGTGAATCTATATTCTGAAGGCCTATCTTGAAATTGTCATAGTCGAAAAAGAAATTATGCCCGGTAAATCGAAACAAACCTGCATCAACAATACCATCGAACTGGAAACTTCTGTTTCGCTTCATCACAATGGTGTTCTCCCGTGGCACCAGTCGCACGTTCTGCGAATCACTGAGAAAAATTACAGGAATCCCTGAAATGGTTAAATCCTGGGTTCGCAGATCCAGCCTGGCATTAGAAGCACCCTCGATCCGGGATGTAAACCTGATTACATCATAATCCCTTTGCTTCATTGATGCTGTAATGTAGTCAAACAACTTCTGACGGAGGGTAACCAGATCTTTTTCATCATCGTAGAAGACAAATCCCAATTTCGACAATCCCATCAGTAAATGGCGCACCTGATAATCCGAATAACCAATATAAGAGGCATAGTTAGGAACGGCAAAGGTTCTTCCTCCAAGCATATTTGAGTAGGTATAGAGCTGAGCAAGCGGATGTACGTAGTCCATCCCCTGTAACTCCATGTAAAAATTGTAATCAAAATAGGTATTGGACTCAAAGGTTGCACGTCCCACAGATGTACCCTGTAAAGCCTGGAAATCCATAAATGATTCCCCTCTGTTCCACAACAGCTCATCGAAATTCATATCGATGTTGTGGTAGGAGTTGGAATAGGGACCCTTGGATTTATAGTCTTCCGATTTATTCAGCCTTAACTGGTCCTTGCCCACATCAAATGTAAGTACCAGGTCGGGATGAAAGATGGAGTCTCCTCCAAAAAAAATGGACACGGCGGCATTGGGTGAACGGATGAACCTCGCATTCATAGAGATCCTCTGCGTCTCAGCCCTTACACGCAGAGTATCATTGCTATAGATCTTAAGTTCAGCAGGCTCACCTCCTACCCCGGAGCCCATAAGATTGGCTCCCTCAATTGAGAGCCCGCCCCTGAAATCAATACCTGGTATGAAATCATCTATTTCGTATGAATTCTTATAGGAGACAAATTGCGGATATTTAATGGACGCCAGGTCCTTTATCAATGTCACCTTATCCTCCAGTTTCCCCATTGCGATACCCTCAAAAAGGGCCGGATAGTATAATTTCACAGAATCTGCTGAATAGCCTGGCGTTTTAAGGTTGATGCGAAACTGGTTTAATAATGCATACATTTCAGTTTCAGGCATACCTGCCCTCTCCCATGTAACTTTTCCCTGGATCCCATGCCATTCCAGAGCGAATGGATCAATGTAACCAGTGGCATTCATAATTTGAATAAAATCCCTCCCCGAATAACAGGCCACAGTCACATCTTCGAAAAGAATCATCATGGTTTCGTCGGTAAAAAACCGAAAGGATGGGGTGGATACTTTCCATGTGACAGAACTTGAGGTGTAGAAGATGTTATCCTCAAGCAATGAAAGGGATAAGGAGAGCCACTGATTTATGGTTTTAAGTAAAGCATTATGGCCATTTAGCAAGAGATTAAGTCCTTTAAGCCACTCCTCGTAGCCATGGGATATTTTATCTTCAAGAAAGAACTCCATCAGTACCCGCTGAAAGGTGATAAAATGAGGACGAGGCCTGCACTTGCGGGCAAGTAACAGGTTAGATATATCAATAATTTCCATCCTTTTGTCAAATGAAAGAGAATCATATAAATGAATAAATCTTTCAAAATCAGGCACTTCAGAAGTCTCGAGCGATGTTCCTGTAAATGTGATGAGTTCTGAAACATACAACCCTGTATCTCTTGAAAACTCTCGAATGGTCTGGCTCCGGACAGAAACTGTCAGAACAATCAAGATTACCAGGGTTAAAAATGTTTGTCTCATTTCTCCTGAAGCATCAACCTACTATTTAACAAACGAGAGAGATCCAATTGGAATCCTCCATGGTATGCCATAAAATCGGCTTTTAAGCCTAATAAGCATTTACAATAGCCAGAAAATCTTCAGCTTTTAGTGCTGCACCACCAATAAGGCCGCCGTCCACATCAGGGTTGGCAAATAATTCAGCAGCATTGGAAGGTTTGCAACTCCCTCCATAAAGGATGGTCATATCCTCTGCAACCTGTTCACTAAACAGGTCGATGAGCAGATCTCTAATGAATTTATGCATCTCCTGAGCCTGATCAGGGGAGGCTACCACACCCGTTCCAATGGCCCAAACTGGCTCATATGCAATCACTACCTTGCCCATCTCATCAATTGTAATATCTTTAAGCCCAACTGCGAGCTGCTCCCTTATCACATCAAACAGTTTACCTGCTTCACGTTCTTCCAGTAACTCACCACAGCAGAAAATGGGTTTCAAACCGGTCGACAGGGCAAGCTTCATCTTCTTATTTAGCAGCTCATTGTCCTCATTATATATGGAGCGACGCTCTGAATGACCAATAATTACATACTCAGCGCCGGTCGAAAGAAGCATTTCAGGTGAAATATCTCCGGTAAATGCTCCTAAGGCCTCTGAAGCACAGTTCTGAGCACTAAGTTTAACATCGTCTATCAGTTCATTTACTTTACTCAGGTGAGTATAAGGAGGAGCGATGATTACCAAAGCATCACTTGTTTTCTCTTTTTCAAGTTTTTCAACGGCCTGAGCCAGCTCCATTCCGTCTTTTAGGGTGGTATTCATTTTCCAGTTCCCGGCAACAATTTTCTTTCTCATTTTAATCTTGATTATTTATTATAGTAATTAAAAATAGTAATTTATCTGTGGGGTATACAATGGTCAATCTATACTTTTGCAGGTGAAACATATTGGGTCAGAAGGAGCAGGATTAGCATTCCCATAATAAAGGCAATGGTAGCTCTTCGCTCCCCTGCCTTCGCACCCTGCTTAAATAGTAGTTCAGGCAGGAACCGGTCAAAATCCACCACATCAAAAGAAAACTCCTCATAAACTCCTGCTTCCATAAGCAGCTGAGCTTCTTCATCCACCGGTGCCGATGCATTACCGACCAATTCCGACCACTCCGGATCAAGATCCTCAATGGCCGGGAAATCGCTGTTTCCCCATTTTCCGAGAATAATCCCATTTTTAAGGAGTAGAAAACCCGGGTTGGAGCGAACAACGGTTTTAAGCATGATCTCATCTGCTGCATAAAAACCATATCCAAGATTAAGAGCTGAGGAGATGGATTCCACCTCTGCCGAAGGAGTGGCCGTTACCGCGTAAAATGTAAAGTCATCGGCCAGGATTTCAAGCTGCGACCAGCCCCTTGCAATCTGAAGTGCAGAGTGATCTGATTTGGAAAGGTTATAACTGATCATCATCAGGCTGTAATTCTTATCCGCCAGAATCTCATCTGCCAGGTTGGTACCATCCGCATCCATGACGGCAAAATCGTGAATGGGAGCCTCAAAACCTTTTTTAATCAGCTTTGAATCACTACTTTCAAACTCCCACATAAGGGTATCCTTGGGGTAATTCTCCATGGTAAAGGACTCAGATTTCCCGGTCTTCTTATTTTTATAGACCAGGGTGGTTTCATATTCATCCTGAGGCGCCCCCTCCGGGACCACCATCTCCTCGGCAATAACCGTTCCCACATCATAAGGTCTGAAATCGATCAATGGGATATGCCTGTAATTCCACAGGGAGAAGCTGGAAGCCATCAGAAACAATCCAGCAATAACAATCCACTCTCCGACCCTGTGGTCCGATTCATCCTCCGCTTTCCTCTGAAAATAGAGTAGCAGTACAAACACCATCAGCACCATATTTTTAAAGAAGGTTTGCCAGTTGGTCAGAATCAGCGCATCCCCAAAACAGCCACAATCTGAAACCGGATTAAAAATGGCCAGAATAAATGTGAGAAGGGTGAAGAAAGACATGAACCACATCAAAACCAGGAAAACAACCCTTCTGCGGTAACCTAAAATCAGAACGATTCCAAGAACCAGTTCAAATGCCGCAAGAAATATTCCCAACGGCAGGGCAGTAAATTCCAGGAATCCAAGCTTGAATGCATAGAAATAGTCTCCAAGTTTATAGGCCGATCCAAGGGGATCCACTATTTTAACAAATCCACTGAAAATGAAAACAATCCCAAGGATCATCCGACTTAAAAGTCTGATATACTTCATCTTTCTAGTTCAACATATTTTATGATCTGCTTAGAAATGGCATTGGGGGAGAGCATCTGTCCGTGGCTATCCATACAGTCAATCAACTCAAGGTCATTTACATGCATGTGAAGGTTCAGATAGACTTGTCTGACCTTTTCCTGAAAATCCATGTTCTCTTCATGAATATCACGCTCTCCTTTAAGGTAAGCCCGGTCATCTCCGTCACGCTCTTTATTTAATTGTTTCATAGTGAACTCAAAGGGTACATTTAAATAGAGGTTTATATCAGGCCTGGGAAGATGATTGTGCTCAAACTCAAACTGAAGGATCCAGTCCCTTAGTTCTTCTCTCTCATTGGTGATGTTAAGCTTGGCACATTGAAAAGCAATATTGGAATATACATAACGGTCTACAATCACCAGGTATCCGTCATCCATCCACCCTCTGATCTGGGAAGCAGCATCGGTCCTGTCTCCTGCAAAGATAAGTGCCACCAGGTATGGATCCACCTGGTCATTGGATCCCATCTCTCCCCTTAGGAACCTGGCGATCAATCTTCCATAAATTCCCTCTTCCAATCGTGGAAAGTGCAGATATTTGAAGGGTATGGCTTTTTTTTGCAGGTATTCCCTCAAAAGATTCAGTTGGGTAGACTTACCCGAACCATCCAATCCCTCAATGACAAAGAAGCCCATGAAACTGTTTTGGATTATTTAATGTATTTTTGATTCAGTTTCCAAACTTACAAAATATCAATTCAACCTATTGAAAATAGATGAAGAACTTCTTCACATCCCGACCACTCTTTTCAAGGAACTTATCTATTAATATCAATGGCCAGATTATGGACCTTTCCGTTCCGCGGGTCATGGGCATTATCAATACCACTCCAGATTCGTTTTACCAAGGGAGCCAGATCCCCGAACCTGCCAGGGCAGTGGAAACTGCAAGAGAAATGATAAACAGTGGCGCAGCCATTCTGGACATTGGGGCCGTCTCTTCAAGACCCGGAGCAGAAGAGGTCTCACAGGAGGAAGAATTAAACAGATTATCGCCTGTCCTTGAAGCATTGAGAAATGAATTTCCCGATTTCCCCCTATCGGTGGATACCTGGAGGTCAGAGGTAGCCAGAGCTGTACACCAGCAATTTAGAGTATGTATGATCAATGATATTTCGGCAGGCAGGTTTGACTCAAAAATGTTTTCAACCATATCGGAACTGGGGATACCCTATGTAATGATGCATATGCAGGGAACACCGGAAAACATGCAGGACTCCCCTGATTATGAAAATGTCATCGACGAGCTTTTGCAATTTTTCGGAGAAAGGGTGCATATGCTTCGTAAACGTGGAGTAAATGACATTATTATAGATCCGGGATTCGGCTTTGGGAAAACCATTGAGCAGAATTACAGACTGCTCCATTATCTGGATTCTTTTCAAATGATGGAACTGCCCCTGATGGTTGGAATTTCCCGTAAATCAATGATATACAAGACGCTTGACCTGGAACCAGGCGAAGCTCTGAACGGAACTACCGCCTCTCATATGGCAGCTCTTTTAAAAGGCGCCTCTCTCCTGAGGGTTCATGATGTGAAGGAGGCCGTGGAAACAGTGAAGATCTTTCAACAGATTGTGGAAAGCCGCTCAAATAAGGTGTGACTTCTTTTACTAAATTTGGCAACAGATCTCACTTATGCATACTGCATTTATACATATCCGCCTGCTCGACGCGATCGACATCATCCTGGTAGCTATTCTTCTCTACCAGCTCTATATGCTTATAAGAGGGACTGTAGCATACAGCATTACCATGGGGATTGGCATCATTTATATCTTCTGGTGGGCAGTCAGGGCCTTGAAAATGGAGTTGCTAAGCAGCATCCTGGGTTCCTTCCTCGGTGTTGGAGTTATCGCATTGATTATCGTATTTCAACAGGAGATCAGACGGTTTCTTATCTTTCTTGGGTCCAGGTATATGGATGGGAACCGGATTAGTATTGAGAAGATTCTTAATCTGCGTTTTGAAACCAAATCACAGGTAAAAATCCGTTCTATACTAAAGGCGGTTATGCAATTCTCCCAGGAAAAGACAGGTGCTCTAATTGTAATCAGAAAAAAATCCAATCTGGATATGTACGCCGAGACCGGCGATGTACTGAATGCAGAAACATCCAGCAGGCTCTTTTCCAGCATTTTCAATAAAACCAGTCCACTTCATGACGGGGCAGTTATCGTGGAAAATGATAAAGTAAAGGCAGCCAGGGTTATCCTTCCGGTAACAGACCAGCAGGACCTTCCTCCGGAATATGGTTTGCGGCATCGTGCCGGTTTAGGAATCTCAGAGGTAACCGACTCCCTGGTGGTGATAGTTTCAGAAGAAACAGGTCAAATCTCTCTGTCAGAAAATGGAATACTACAAATGAACATCTCCCCTAAAGTGCTTAGGCAGAAACTAGAAGAAGATTTCGGGTAAGCATCAGCTCATCTCCTTTTTTTTAAGTATTCTGTTCTCGTTTCCCTTAAGCAACCGGGATATGTTGGATCGATGGGTAATGATCACCAATATCGGTACAAAGATTGAGAATATCTGAAGTGACCAATAATCAGTCTGGAATACAAAAATCATCCATCCCGGGTAGGAAATGACCGCTGATAAAGATCCCAGTGCAGAAACCCTGGTAAACAGGAAAATCAGAAGGTATACTCCAATGGCTGCCAGGGCAACTAAGGGATGTAGTGCGAGCCCCACCCCTGCCATGGTAGCCACGCCCTTACCTCCTTTAAAACCTGCAAATACTGGAAATATATGCCCGATCACAGCCAGCAGACCCAATCCAATGCGCAGAATCATCAAGGATTCTGTACCAGTGGTAATTTCAATCTGAAGATGAGAAAGGCTCACTGCCAGTAACCCCTTCCCCATATCTGCAATCAGAACCACGATTCCAATGGGTTTTCCCAGCACCCGAAATGCATTTGTGGTCCCGGCATTCCCGCTTCCGTGCTTCCTCAGGTCCGTCCCCTTCAAAGCTTTTCCCAGCCATACCGATGTGGGTATAGAACCCAGCAGATAGGCCAACAGGAGGATTGTTGCGATCATTAACATATGGGCTAATATAAAAAGTTATCCCGATCCATTCTCAGGACCGGGATTAAAATTATTTCTGTTGATTCTTATCTCGAGGGAGTAACCTGGCATTTTTTGGCGAAGCCAAATAAGCACGTTACGACCTGAGATTAGGATCAAAATCTTACAGTTGAGGCCCGGCAGCTACCAGGGCTTTACCTTCTTCGTTATCAGTAAACTGTTCGAAGTTAGTGATAAAGCGCTGGGCCAGATCTTTGGCTTTCGCATCCCACTCACCTGCATCGCTGTATGTATCTCGAGGATCCAAAATTCCGCTATCCACATCGTGAAGTTCAGTTGGAACTTCCAGGTTAAAATAGGGAATTTGCTTGGTTGGCGCTTGATCAATGGATCCATCCAGTATGGCATCTATGATTTTCCTGGTATCCTTTATTGAGATACGCTTTCCAGTACCATTCCAGCCTGTATTCACCAAATAGGCACTAGACCCCGTTGCATCCATTCTTTTCACCAGCTCATGCCCATATTGGGTGGGATGAAGGGTAAGAAAAGCAGCACCAAAACAGGCTGAGAATGTAGGAACAGGCTCAGTAACTCCCCTCTCTGTTCCAGCTAATTTGGCCGTGAAACCTGACAGGAAATGATACTGGGTCTGATCATGAGTTAGCTTCGAAACCGGTGGCATCACACCAAATGCATCTGCAGTTAAGAAGATTACCTTGGTGGCGTGACCAGCCTTTGAAACAGGTTTCACTATATTATCAATGTGATAGATAGGATAAGATACCCTTGTATTCTGGGTTTTTGATCCATCTTCAAAGTCCACTTTTCCATCTGCAGTAACAACCACATTTTCCAGCAATGCATCTCTCTTGATGGCTTTGAAAATATCAGGCTCACTTTCCTGACTCAGGTTAATGGTCTTGGCATAGCATCCCCCTTCAAAATTAAAGATCCCATCATCATCCCATCCATGCTCATCATCACCAACTAGCGCACGTTTCGGATCGGTGGAAAGGGTGGTCTTGCCGGTTCCTGAAAGACCGAAGAAAATAGCGGTTTCGCCATCATCACCCACATTGGCTGAACAGTGCATAGCTGCTATTCCTTTCAGCGGGAGATAGTAGTTCATAATGGAAAAGATACCCTTTTTCATCTCTCCCCCATACCAGGAACCACCAACTACTGCCATTCTCTCGGTAAGGTTGAAAAATACAAACACATCCGAGTTAAGTCCTTGCTCTTCCCATTTTGGATTGGTGGTTTTAGAAGCATTCAATACCACAAAATCGGGTTCAAAATCAGCCAGTTTCTCCTCTGAAGGCCTGATAAACATATTCTTTACAAAATGTGCCTGCCAGGCGACCTCCATGATAAATCTAACCTTGAGCCTGCTATCTTCATTGGCACCACAATAACAATCCACCACAAATAAACGTTTCCCTGTGAGTTGTTTAGAGGCCAGATCATAGCCATGATCCCACACCTCTGTTGAGATGGGTTTGTTATCTGAAGTCTTTGCGGTTTTCGATTTCCACCATATGGTATTCTCGGAGGTATCATCCCTTACTACGTATTTATCCTTGGGAGAACGGCCAGTGAAAACCCCGGTGTCCACGCTTACCGCTCCGTATTCACTTTCTACTCCAACCTCAAATCCCTCAAGTGAAGGATCCATCTCCTCTTTATAAAGTTGTTCGTAAGAAGGATTGTAAACCACTTCTTCTACATCGTTGATGCCATACTGGCTTAGTTTCAATTTTTTTAAAATTTCACTCATAATATTCCTGATTTTAAGCTAACGGTGTATATGTTATTCAAATTAATAGTTAAAAGAGGGTATAGCTGATAAAAAAAGCAGCGCAAATATCTAAAAAAAAAGCGGTAAAATCAAGTTTTACCGCTTAAATACTATGTTAAAACATACTTTTCTTTATGCCCTATCGCAGAGCTGCTTGAGCAGCTGCAAGCCGGGCTATAGGTACGCGGAAAGGTGAACAACTGACGTAGTTCATTCCAACGCGGTGACAGAACTCAACAGACTCAGGATCTCCACCGTGCTCACCACAGATCCCAACTTTAAGATCTGGCTTCACAGAGCGTCCTTTGGCCGTTCCCATTTCCACCAGCTGGCCAACACCTTCCTGGTCCAGAGTCTGGAATGGATCACTCTTCAACAAACCCTTCTCAATATAGATGGGGAGGAATTTTCCAGCATCATCCCTGGAATAGCCAAATGCCATCTGGGTCAGGTCGTTGGTTCCAAATGAGAAAAACTCAGCATGTTCAGCAATCAAATTAGCAGTCATTGCTGCCCTTGGAATCTCAATCATGGTCCCTACAAGATAGTCACATTTTGCACCTTTCTCTTCGAAAACCTTCTCAGCAGTGGAACGAATGATCTCCTCCTGCATCTTGAACTCCTGCCAGGTACCGATCAGCGGAACCATAATCTCCGGACGAACATCCACACCCTTTTGAGTGAGATTAACAGCAGCCTCCATAATGGCCCTGGCCTGCATCTCCGTAATCTCAGGATAGGTATTTCCTAAACGGCAACCACGGTGTCCAAGCATGGGATTGAATTCGTGAAGGTCCTCAACCAATGCCTGTATATCGGCAACAGTAATGCCCATTTCGTCGGCCATTACCTTCTGGTTGGCCTCATCGTGGGGAACAAATTCATGCAGTGGCGGATCCAGTAAACGTATGGTTACACCAAAACCTGCCATGGTTTCCAGGATACCCTCAAAGTCCTCACGCTGGTAGGGAAGTAATTTATCAAGTGCCTTGCGACGCTCTTCTTCAGTGGTAGCAAGGATCATCTCCCTCATCACTTTGATACGTTCTCCTTCGAAAAACATATGTTCGGTACGGGTCAGACCAATACCCTTGGCTCCAAAGTCACGTGCTACCTGGGCATCATGCGGAGTGTCTGCATTGGTACGAACATCCATCTTTGTGTGCTTTTCAGCAAGCTCAAGGATGGCACCGAAATCTCCACTCACTTCGGGATCGATGGTGGCAACCTGTCCTTCAAGTACATTACCTGTTGAACCATTCAGAGAGATCCATGCACCTTCTTTAAATACTTTGCCGGCAGCAGTCATGGTGCGGTCTTTATAGTTGATCTTCACTCCACCAGCTCCGGATACACAACATTTACCCATTCCGCGTGCCACAACAGCAGCGTGGGAAGTCATCCCGCCACGAGCGGTCAGAATACCCCTGGCAATATTCATACCTTCCAGGTCTTCTGGTGAAGTCTCAATTCTTACCAGAATGGCTTCAGGATACTTATTGGCTTCATCAGCAAAGAAAACAATCTGGCCGGTGGCTGCTCCGGGAGAAGCAGGAAGTCCCTGTGCCAGTACAGTGGCAGCGGCTAAAGCACCTTTTTCAAATACGGGGTGAAGTAGTTCATCCAATTTTGCAGGCTCCTGACGAAGCAGTGCAGTTTTCTCATCCAATTTTCCTTCTGCCAGCATATCTATGGCAATTTTTACCATGGCCGCGCCCGTACGTTTACCGTTACGGGTTTGGAGTAACCACAGTTTGCCATCCTGAATGGTAAATTCCAGGTCCTGCATGTCTGTGAAATAATCTTCCAGCTTTTGCTGGGTATCATCCAACTCGGCATAAACCTCTGGCATTACCTCCTCAAGTGAGGGATAATCAGCTACACGATCCTCTTCAGAAACTTTGGCCAGTTTGGCCCACCTTAATGAACCCTCTTTGGTAATCTGACGGGGAGTACGAACACCTGCCACCACATCTTCTCCCTGTGCATCGATCAGGTATTCTCCGTTGAAAATATCTTCTCCTGTTCCTGCATCGCGGGTAAATGCTACTCCTGTACCGGAAGTTTCACCCATGTTTCCATAAACCATTGCCTGAACATTCACTGCAGTACCCCAATCACCGGGGATCTGATTCATGTTGCGGTAGTAAATGGCCCTTGGAGTTTCCCAGCTATCAAATACAGCCATCACTGCTCCCCAGAGCTGCTCCCACGGATCTACCGGGAAATCGTGTCCGGTTTGCTTCTTTACAGCAGTCTTGAATTTTTCAACCAGATCTTTCAGGTCATCAACAGTAAGTTCGTTGTCATTCTCAACACCGCGGGCTTCCTTCACTTCTTCCAGAATCGCCTCGAAAGGATCAATATCTTCTTTTGATTCGGGTTTTAATCCAAGAACAACATCACCATACATCTGTACAAAACGGCGATAGCTGTCCCATGCAAATTTCTCATTTCCTGTTTTGGCAATCAGTCCTTCAACCGCATTTTCGTTCATTCCCAGGTTCAACACAGTGTCCATCATACCAGGCATGGATACCCTTGCTCCTGAACGCACAGAAACCAGGCAGGGATTCTCATTGCTACCGAATTTGGTTCCCATGATATCTTCAATGTTCTTAACAGCGGCTTCCACTTCCGCTTTGATCAGCTCAACAGCTTTGTCCTGACCCAGGGCATTATATTCGGTACAAACTTCAGTGGTAATTGTAAATCCAGGAGGAACGGGTACACCAATCAGGTTCATTTCTGCAAGATTGGCACCTTTTCCACCTAATAAGTTTTTCATATCGGCTTTACCTTCGGCTTTTCTGTCACCAAAAGTATAAACGCGTTTTAAATCTGACATTGGAAAATTGCTTTTAGTTATTAATAATGAGTTATTTATGGTAAAAACCCTTGATTTTTAAAGACACAAAGGTACCTAAATTAATAATAAAACTGTTCTAAATTAGGGTTAAATAAGAGTGGGGAAATCTACCCGAACTGCTTGATAGCGTCTAACATGGCCACCACATTCTCGGTGGGTACATTTGCCTGGATGTTATGAACCGTATTGAAGACAAATCCGCCACCGGGTGCGAGGATTTCGCACTCTTTTAAAACATGTGCTTTCACCTCTTCAGGTGTTCCAAAGGGCAATACCTTCTGGGTGTCTATTCCCCCACCCCAGAACACCAGTCTACTGCCATACTTCTTCTTCAACAGTACCGGGTCCATTCCCGCTGCATTCACCTGAACCGGGTTAATGATATCAAACCCGGCTTCGATAAAATGCTCCATGAAGGGTTCAACAGCCCCACAACTGTGCTTAAAAGTCTTCCAGCTGGTATTCTCGTGGATCCAGTTATTGATCTTCTTATAATAAGGTGCATAAAGTTCATCAAAAGCCTCGGTAGAACAGAAAGAAGAGTCCTGTGTACCAAAATCTGTTCCGCAGATAAAGGCCACATCCACCAGGTCACCCGCTGCTTCCTTAGCCATCTTGAGATTCTCAAGGGCAATATCAGTTTGTTTTTCAAATACAAAGTGCATATAATCGGGCCTCATAAGGGTGGACATATACCAATCGGCCACATCCCGGATCCCTTTGGGAGCCTTCAGATTTAATCCCGGTACCAGTGCAATGTCACCAATGCCGGTACCTCCAAAGTTGGCTACCAATCCTTTCCCACTACTGGCTGAGTTCTTGATGGCAGTGCTCCAGTAATCCAAATCCTCTGCAGTCATTAAGGTAAACTCTTCTACATTATCTTCCGGATTCAACTTGGCTTCATCCAGAGGTTCCTGTCGATTAATTGCATCAAAGAAGTAGGCTGCTTTGGGCATTTTTACGCTGGGTGGCACAGAATCGTCACCCTGCGGATACAATACTGTATCCCCATTTTCATCAATCCTGGTGGTAAATGAACCTGGTACAAGTACTTCCTGTCCCCAGGGAGTTTTGTACTCCTTCCAGTTGGTAAAACGATTTCCAAACATATCTGAAGCAGGTGACAGCCCAATCACATCCACACCCATAAGTTCAATCAGCTCTTCATCTACCTCCCCCAGCATCTGAAAAGGTTCTGTTACCTTCACTGGTCTTTGCTCCAACCCATAATGGGACCGAAGTTGCTCAACCATGAGCACATGTATGCCGGTAACCGGTGTAGCACCAAAATCAACAACCACGCGGTCGGGTTGCTCGTGGTTCAGAGTTTTAAGAAGGTTTTCTTTTGAATTCATCAGATATTTGTGTCTCAGAATAAAAAATAACAAAAACGCAATTTAGGTATTATCATACACAATTTTAAACTTGAATCAATACATTTGTTGAGAGACTACCACATCTAAAGCAACCCACATGGAAAGAAGAGATTTTCTTAAGAAAAGTATACTTGGTACAGCCGCATTCACAATTATACCCCGACATGTGCTTGGCGGACCCGGATTCATTGCACCCAGCGACCAGATCACAAAGGCCATCATCGGGGTTGGAGGAATTGGCTATAACCATCATTTTAGTCGCGAAGGACGATTGGTTGCAGTCTGTGATGTGGATAAACTGCACCTTCAAAGGGCCATGACAAGGGCCGGAGATGGGATTAAAGGCTATTCCGACTTCCGTGAACTGTTACTGCAAAAAGATATTGATGTGGTACATATTGCCACCCCTCCCCACTGGCATGGAACCATGTCAGTAATGGCTGCAGAGGCAGGTAAAGATATCTGGTGTGAAAAACCCATGACCCGGACCATTGGGGAAGGGAAAAAGGTTATTGAAGCAGTCAGGAGAAATGGAAGAATGTTCAGGCTAAATACCTGGTTCCGCTTCCGAGGAGACTTTTATGGATTGGGCACAGAGGTGAAACCACTTAAGAAAATCGTGGATAGTGGAGTTCTGGGATGGCCCCTTAAGGTCACCGTAAGTGGCATCACAGGGTACGACTGGAAATTCTACTGGAGCGGAGATACAAATCTGACCCCTGAACCAGTACCAGAGCACCTGGATTACAACATGTGGTTGGGGCCTGCTCCCTATAAGCCTTACAATGCCCTGAGGGTACATGCTAAATTCCGCGGATTCTGGGATTATGACGGCGGTGGATTGGGTGATATGGGACAGCACTACCTGGATCCTGTTCAGTATATGCTAAACAAAGACCATACTAGCCCCATCAAAGTGGAAGTGGATGCACCTCAACAACACCCCGATGCGGTGGGATCGTGGAGAAGAATTACCTATACCTATGAAGATGGATGCCAGATCATCCTGGATGGCGAAAACAGGGATAAAGATGCCGCCTACATTGAAGGTCCCAAAGGGAAAATATACCGGGGATTCCGTTCAAACATACCTGATATTCAAAAGCTGGCTGCCAGCCTTTCGGATCCGGAACCTCAGATCACCTCATTTCATGAATCCATAAGAACCCGTGAGAAGTTTGCATTAAATGAATTGAATGGACACCGATCCTGTACCATGGTGAATATGGGTGTGGCAGCCCTTAGACTTGGGCGCACGCTGCACTTCGATCCTGTGAAACAGGAGTTCATTAACGATGAAGGAGCAAACCGGCTCATCTATCCCGAGATGAGAGCCCCATGGAGTATTTAACCAAACGGATTCCGACACTACAAAAGACCTCAAAATGAAAACCATCAAACACATATACATCACCCTATTTGTTCTGGCACTAACCATCAGTCAAATCCATGCTCAGGACAACAGAACCCTCGACACCAAAATTGCCGACCTTCTGGTTCAGGTACCGGCCGAGAATGAAGAGCAGCTGAATCACCAGATGAGATCTCTGCTTGAACTGCAGGAGACCGGATTGCAAAAGGTACTTGATCAGGTAATCTGTCCAGGGACAGGTGACGACACCAAACCCAGAATGGCAGTGGAGAGTCTCTCCCGCTATCTCAGTCAGCAAGGGATGGAACAGGAAAGAACCATGTGGGAGTCCATGCTTCTTATGGAGATCGATACCCGGGAAAACCTGTTTATCAAGAGCTTTCTGATCCGTCAGCTTAACTATATTAGCAGCCGGGCTACCATTGAAAAACTCGCCCCATTTCTTACAGATCCAATTTTGTATGACCCGGCCATCAGGGCCATGAAAGATGCTGATCCGGAAGAGGCTTCTGAAACATTTGCAAACTACCTTAATAAAACCAATATCATTCAGCAGGTGGCTCTTATAAATGCCATAGGAAATATGGGGATCTCTAAGCACGCCCCTGCTGTATCTGTATTGGCCGGGAGTAATGAACAAGCTTTACAAAAAAGCGTTTTGGCCTGCCTGGCCAACCTGGGTCATCCCGATTCATACGATCTGTTGATGCGTGCGGCAAAAACAGCAGATTACAGACATGAACCCACCCATGCAACATCCAGTTTGTTAGAGTATGCCCAAACACTCTCTTCAAATGGCAAACATAAACTCAGTCTGAAGATCTGCAAAACCATTGATAAAAAGTGCTTCGAACCGGATCAGATTCATTTCAGATCGGGCGCATTGATTATCGCAGCCGGTAACGGTCCCATTAATGAGTCTGTCACACTTCTTGTGAAAGCCATGAAGAACCAAAACAAACAGTTTCGCATGGCAGCCATCAGATATGCAGCCGAAAACGATAGTCCCACTTCTCCATGGGTCAATGAATTGAACCGCACTAAAAAGAGTGAGGTCAAGACCGAAATTTTATACTTACTGGGGCGGTTAGGTCATGCTGAGACTGCCCCTGCAGTATGGGTCTGCATGTCTGATCCGGACAGCGTCGTAAGAAAACAGGCTGCGGAGTCCATGGCCCTGATACTGAAGGAGGAGGCCATACCTTATCTGATCAGATACACAATGTCATTTCCCGAACCGCCCGATACAGACGTGGCCAGTAATGCACTTCTTCAGACTGTGGATATTGGCTCATTGTCTATGCTGGAGGAAAAGGTTGGTGAAGCTCCGGAAGGAGCCAAAGTTATTTTCACAGAGGTGATTGCCTCCAGGGAGGACCCTGCAAACTTTGATATTCTATTTGATCAGATCACCCAGGCCGGACCGGTAAGGGACGCTTCCATAGAAAACCTCTACCTGGTCACATCAGGTGAACACCTGAGTGATCTGTTGTCTTTGTTTGACGGGCTGGAGGAGAAAGATGAAATCATTCATACCGGGAAAGCATTGGTTGTATCCATCAATACCAGTCAGGATAGGGAGCAGGCAATTACACAGGTGATTAATCATGCAACCAGTCATTCGTCCCTTCCAAAATATATGGATGTGCTTGCTGCTGTGGGAGGTGAAGAGGCCATGATCGCAGTCTATTCAGTATACAGCAGCAGCGAAGATCCGGTGAAAGAGGAAGCCTTCGATGCCCTGGTCAGATCAAGTGATGTCTTTGCACTCAAACCGCTTTTTGAAATATGTAGCAGGAGCTCAGATTCTTCTGAGAAGGTCAAAGCATTTGACAGCTTTGCCAGGGTTGTATACACCTCAGATCTTACTGATGACCAGAAGTTGCTTTTACTGAGAAAAATAGAACCCCTGGCTCCAAGTCCCACCTCAACCATGCTGTTGATTAAGGCCATGGGAAGTATAAAAACCTTTCTCAGCTTCGTCACCCTGAGCAGATACATGGAGGATGAAGCACTGCGGACCGAAGCTGCCAATGCCATGATCAGGGTGGCATTACCCAGCCAGGGACAGGACAATGGACTCGAGGGAGAGCTGGTCAGGGAGGGGCTCCTTAAGGCCAGCAAAATCCTGAGTGGACCCGAGAGTGAGTATACCCGGATTGACATTGAAACCTACCTGGAAAAGATGCCGTTACATCCGGGGTATCTCTCCATGTTCAATGAAAAAGACCTCTCCGGATGGCAGGGGTTGGCTGCTGATCCTGTGATAAAGGCCACACTCTCCTCTGATGAGTTGAAGAAGCTGCAGAAGGAAACTGATGAAAAATTAAAGGAAAACTGGAGCGTAAAAGACAATTGCATCGTTTTTAATGGTGAGGGCTCAAACCTATGCAGCATCAAATCCTATGGTTCATTTGAAATGATTGTGGACTGGCGAATTACCAAAAAAGGGGATTCAGGGCTCTACCTGAGAGGTTCTCCCCAGGTACAGATCTGGGATACCTCACGCGTAGAGGCTGGCGCCCAGGTAGGCTCAGGAGGATTGTATAACAATAAGGTTCATGAAAGCGCCCCCCTACTGGTGGCCGACAATCCTGTGGGGGATTGGAATACATTTCGAATCAGGATGATTGATGAAAGGGTCACGGTCTACCTGAACGGACAACTGGTGGTGGACAATGTGGTGATGGAAAACTACTGGGACCGAAGCATCCCTATCTTCCCTGCAGGTTCCATAGAGTTACAGGCCCATGGCACAGACCTGGCGTTCAGGGACATTTATATCAGGGAGCTTGATCCTGTAGCTGCCACAATCACTCAGGATGAGATCTCAAAGGGGTTTATCCCTCTTTTTAATGGATATGATTTTACAAATTGGATAGGAGAAAACCACAGTTACCTGGTGGAAGAGGGAACCATTGTCATTCGCCCCACAGAAGGAGGAGGTAATCTATACACTGAAAAAGAGTATTCCGATTTCATTTTCCGGTTCGAATTCAAACTTACACCCGGGGCGAACAATGGACTGGGTATCAGAACACCTCTGAAAGGTGATGCAGCCTATGAGGGCTATGAACTGCAAATCCTCGATAATACGGCTGCGGTCTATGAGAACCTGCAACCTTATCAATACCATGGATCGGTTTATGGCATACTTCCGGCTAAAAGAGGGTACCTTAAGCCAGTTGGAGAGTGGAACAGTCAGGAGGTGATGTTGAAGGGCGAAGATATCAGGATTACATTGAACGGAACTGTAATTGTGGAGGGAAACCTCAAGGAGGTTACTAAGAACGGAACAGCTGATGGTAAGAAGCATCCCGGATTACAACGAAACAGTGGGCACCTTGGATTCCTGGGGCATGGTTCACTGGTCTGGTTTCGAAACATAAGAATTAAAGAGCTGTAAATGAGATATGTAATCTTGGTGATCCTTGTTGTTCTGGCGATGTCGCAGGAGTCCTTGGGACAGGAAGGTGTCTACTACTATGGGGCCAATTCAAAACCCGTATCACATTTGGCCGATGCCATATCCTATAAAGAGGTGAAGAAAAAATCTGAGAACAAATATGTGATACAGACGCATCAGAAAAAAGAGGGCAACTGGCAAAAGGTCAGGAAGGAGAAAATAAAGATACATGGGGATGGTAATCAAACCATCCATTACAACGATAATACTATTTTTTCCAAAAAATTTTACCGCTCCATGGTAAAGGTAGGTTCTGGCGAGTATCTGTTTAAAGAATCAACACTTAACGGTGAGATTAGAAATGGATTCTCAACTGCTTTTCTCCCCCTTCAACTGGAGGGGAATGTGGTTGAATACCACCCCAACAGAGAGCTGAAATCGAGGTCGGTATATCGCAACAACCAGCTGGTATCCAATGAAAATTGGTTATCCGACGGATCAAAATATATCGATTCAATATTCTACTCTGCGGATCAGGAACCTGAATACCAGATGGGAGATGACTTTTTTAAGAGTTATTTATTAAAAAGTCTTGAAAAATCAGAAATCGATCTGTCCCAGATTGCAGACCAGGTGGTTATAGGTTGGGTTGTTATGGAGAGTGGCGAGCTTGCCGGCCCTATCGCCCTTATGGGGAAGGCGAGGCAACTGAATGAGTTTCTGGTGAAGACCATTGCCGAACTACCCGGATACTGGACACCAGCCATACTGGACAGAGTCCCTGTGCGCTATTTCATGTCCATTCCACTGAACTTCATCCATAGAGAGGTAAACTTCCAGGAAATAGAGTTATCTCCGGGAGGTGTGATGCACTATAACAAGTACTGATCCCTATTTTAATTCCAGGACAACCACCGTATCGATATCCTGTAGTTTTTCTTTGGGGATGAAGCATCCTTTATTCCTCTGGATTTTTCTCCGCACCGGGAAAGATATAGATATGGAAAAGTATGCTGGTAAACAATTAATTTTGGAGAGCATACAGCCTGAAAGACGGTCCCAATAGTTATCAAACTAAAAAAAAAGATTATTTTTGATAGCATCATATGATACTATCATTCACATCTGTGTATGAAACCACCTTACGAGATTACAAATAATATCATAGCTTCTATTTCTTCAATCTCTGAGAGAATTGGTGAGGTTAATGCTGCCCATCTCAACAAACCACCCACCGAATTAAGGAGAAAAAACAGGATAAAAAGCATTCAATCGTCACTTGAGATTGAAGGAAATACCTTGACCATCTCTCAAGTCACTGACATTCTTGACAATAAAAGAATTCTTGCTCCCGGTAAGGACATTCTTGAGGTGCAAAATGCAATCAAGGTTTATCAAGATCTGTCAAAATTCTATACATATGAATTAAAGTCGATGTGCAATGCACATAGGATCTTAATGAATAATTTAATCGAGCATCCGGGAAAATTAAGAACTTCAGCAGTCGGAATTGCAAAAGGAAGTAACATTGAACATATTGCTCCTCCTGGAGAATTGGTATTTGCTCTGATGAGTAATCTTTTTGATTACCTTAAAAACGATGATGATCTGATACTGATTAAAAGCTGTGTTTTTCATTACGAATTTGAGTTTATACATCCCTTCGTAGATGGGAATGGAAGAATGGGGAGGCTCTGGCAGACAATAATTTTATTGGAATATTCATCTGTTTTTGAATTTTTACCCATTGAGGCATTGGTAAAAGAGCGTCAACAAGAGTACTATCATGTTTTAGGAAAATCGGATAAGGAAGGTACATCAACGGCTTTTATTGAATTTATGCTAGATATAATAAATATTGCTCTTGAAGATTTGCTAAAAGTTCAGAATGTCACTTTAACAATATCGGAGAGGATCATGCATTTTAAAAACAACATTGGTTTAGCATCTTTCAACAGACAGGACTATATGCGCTTCTTTAAAAATATCTCACCAGCAACGGCTAGCAGAGACTTAAAATTTGCTGCAGATAAAGGAGTTGTTGAGAAACGAGGCGACAAGCGAATGACCAAATACAGGTTTACTGGAGGTGTGATGCACTATAACAAGTACTGATCCCTATTTTAATTCCAGGACGACTACCGTATCGATATCCTGTAGTTTTTCTTTGGGGATGGTCAGAATGAGACCCTCTTTGGTTTTTTTTACTTTCGCTTCCGATCCGTCATCGAAAAAATGAGCTGATCTTATTTTTGGCGTAAATCCGGTTATTTCAAGTGTACCTCCAGGATGGTCAAGTATATGTATATAGACCATGTTGCCTTTCTGGGTGGTTGCCCCCCACTCCTGAGGTCTTACAGGTCCGCTCCGGGTTCCATAGATGGACTCGCCATGCAGCTCCAGCCATTGTCCTATGGCCATGAGGGTATCCACATTCTCGGGCTGAATCTTTCCATTGGGCATGGGGCCGGTATTCAAAAGAAAGTTGGCTCCATACCCTGCAGACCTAACCATTGTCTGGACCAGTCTCTTGACCGACTTGTAGTTCTGATCGATAATATTAAATCCCCAGGAACCATTCATGGTCTCACACATCTCAAGAGGCACCTGATCAGAGATACCAGCATTGTTAAATCCCATGGAATTTTCCCCAGGAAGATCCCTCTCAAACATCATAAAATCCTCTCCCGGATAGGGCATCTTGTGGTGGTTACTTCCAATAAGGGCCCCCGGTTGCAACTTATGAATCAGGGCGTAGGTCTCGGAGAGCTTCCAATCTGCATCGGGCTTGTCCCACATCCCATCGAACCAGATTCCCCCAATATCCCCATACTGTGTAAGCAATTCACTTAGCTGGGTATTCATATAATCGATATAGCTGTCCCAGTCACCCGATTGAGTCCTTCCTTCAATCTCTTTCCCGGTCCTTCCAATGGGATAATAGTCGGGATGGTGCCAGTCAAGCTGTGAGTGATAGAAAAACAGTTTAACTCCCTGCTTGTCACACTCCTTTTTTAGCATTCCCAGGACATCTTTTCCATAGGGAGTAGCATCCACAATGTTATAATCACTCACCTTGGAATCGTACATGGCAAATCCATCGTGGTGCTTGCTGGTGATGGTGATGTACTTCATTCCCGCTTTTTTGACCATGGAGACCCATTCGGCCGGGTCAAAATCCACCGGATTAAAGAAGCCTGGAAGTTTTTCATACTGGGCCACCGGAATATTCTTTCGCTCCATGATCCATTCCGCAATTCCCTGCTCACCACCACCTCCCATGATGGAGTACACACCCCAGTGTACAAAGAGTCCATATTTATTGTCCTGGAACCACTCCCTGTTCTCCAGGTTTTCCTGGGAGGGAACATATCCTTCCTGGGCCAGGACATTTATGGTTAAGAATCCGGTAAATGCAAGAAAGGTGAGGGCTTTTGCCAGTTGACTTTTCATTGTATGGTGGTTTTTAGTGGGTCGGTATCAAAAATAGTGAAATCTTCATTAGAATTAATAATTGGATAAAAAACATTAAACTTGAATATCAAACTATCAAGCTTATTAAGTATGAAAATGAATGCCAAAGAGCGATTTTTAAAGGCACTGAAAGGGGAAATCCCTGACAGGTTACCTGTAACCACCCACCATGTAATGCCCTCTTTCTTAGATTCCCACCTGGATGGAGCTTCCGAACAGGATTTTTTTGATCGTTTTGGATTAGATCCCATTAAATGGGTCATTGCATACCACGCCGAAGAATCTTCAGGGGAATATTTTGATCCCGGACATACAGAGCTTGGATTTCTTGAAGCTCGTCGGATTTGTAGTGATAACTGGCGATTCAAAGTAGAAAAGCTGGATAACCAATCCTATGATACCCAGCGGTTCAGTATCATCACACCTACAAAGACACTCTCCATGGTCCTTCAATCTGATGCACATACCACCTGGGTGGCCGAGCACCTTATTAAAGAAAAAAAAGAGATCGATATCATCGCCAGGTACCTGACCCATCCAAAATGCGATGTATCAGCTATCAAAGAAGCTGCTGATTCGTTTGGGGATCGTGGATTGGTCAGGGGCCATATTGCCTGTTTCGATGGATTCGGACAACCAGGGTGCTGGCAGGATTTCTCATGCCTCTTTGGATCCGAAAAGCTGATCATCGCCGCACTGGAAGATCCCATGTGGGTTCGTACCTTTCTTGAGGTGTTATGTGGTAGAAAAAAAACCTACATCGAATCTCTTAAAGGAGCCCCATACGATCTTCTTGAACTGGGTGGCGGAGATGCATCCACCACGGTAATCTCTCCCGACATATTTAATGAGTTTGTGGCACCCTATGACTCAGATCTGATTGCAACAGCCCATAAAGTGGGCCAACGGGTTGCTTACCATACCTGTGGAGGCATGATGCCCATCCTGGAAGATATTGCTTCCATGAATCCCGATGCCATGGAGACTTTTACTCCTTCTGGAATGGGTGGGGATACCCAACTCAAGGAAGCCAAACAACGCATAGGTGAAAAGGTATGTATGATCGGGGGGTTTGACCAGTTTCATTTCTTCACAGGCTGTACCCCTGAAGATACCCGGAAAGAAGTCAGGCGCTGTTTTGATGAAGCCGGCCAGGGAGGGGGGTATATCCTCTCCCCTTCTGATCACTTTTTTGAAGCCGACCTGAATCTTATAGAAGCATTTGCCGATGAGGCCAGGAGTTGCCTTTACAACAGTTAATCTCTTTAAAACTTAACCCATCCTGAATATGAAAAACGGACTCCAGAATGTAGCCTTGACATTTCTCTTCTTACTGTTTAGTCTGGCACCTTTACACACATTCGCAAAGGAAAACAATGGAAAAAGAAAACCCAATGTGGTGATTGTTATTACGGATGATCAAGGCATGGGAGACCTTGGATGCATGGGAAATCCATACATAAAGACACCCCATATCGATGATTTTTTCAATGAATCGGTGCGGTTCACCAACTTTCATGTGTCCACCACATGTGCTCCCACCCGGGGAGCGCTGATGACAGGACGGCACACCAACCGGGTCAATGTTTTCCATACCATATCGGGTCGTTCCCTGCTCTTTGAAGATGAGATTACCCTGCCTCAGGTCCTCGCCAGGAATGGCTATACCAATGGGATGTTTGGTAAGTGGCACCTGGGTGACAATTACCCATTCCGGGCTGAGGACCGTGGATTTCATGAAGTGGTGAGGCATGGAGGCGGAGGAATCACCCAGGGGCCCGATTACTGGGGCAATGACTATTTTGATGATACCTACTGGCACAATGGTCATACGGAACCTTATAAGGGATACTGTACAGATGTATTCTTTTCCGAGGCAATTGGTTTTATTGAAGACAATAAGGATCGGCCCTTTTTCTGCTATATCGCCACCAACGCACCCCACACACCCCTGAATCTGCCAGCCCAATACCTGGAGATGTACGACGATGTAGAGGGTATCGGGGAACGCCTTAAGCGCTTTTATGGGATGATCACCAACATTGACGATAACTTTAAGGCACTACAGAATAAACTTGATGAGCTGAGATTGACTGATAACACCATTCTTATATTTATGACCGACAATGGGACTGCAGGAGGAAATGAAGTCTTTGATGCCGGATTAAGAGGAGGCAAAGGAAGTGAATATGAGGGCGGGCACCGGGTGCCCTTTTTTATTCGGTGGCCTGGAGGCGAAATCACAGGTGGGAAGGACATTGATCAGCTGGTAGCTCATTACGATGTACTGCCCACATTCGTGGACCTTCTGGGCCTTGATTTCACCCCGGTCAAGCCCCTGGACGGAATAAGTTTTGAGCCCCTGCTATCAGGCATGGGTAAAAAGTGGCCCAACCGGATCCTCTATATGGATACCCAGCGATTGCAAAACCTGGTCAAATACAGAAAGTATTCTGTGATGGATAAAGAGTGGCGCCTGGTCAACGGAAGCGAACTGTACAATATGACAACCGATCGCAGCCAGACCCTGAATGTGATCGATCAGCATCCCGAAGTAGCAGCCCGTTTGGCAGAAGGGTATGAAAAATGGTGGCAGTCCTTTATGGACGAGGGGGTCAATGAGCGCTATGCCTACATCAAGGTGGGAACGCCATATGAGAATCCGACGCGCATCTCCGCACACGATATGCTTACCGGGAAACATGGAGGGACCTGGCACCAGTATGGTGCGGTCAGGGCTGAACAGGGAACCGGGAGATGGAAAATTGAGTTTATGGAGGATGCCACCTATTCCATCACTCTGCGCAGGTTTCCAAGGGAGAGTGGGCTGGCAATCAATGAAACATTTCCGGCCGTTAAAAAAACCATTGAATTTGATAATGTGATGCCGGCAGGGGACAAATCAGATTTCAAGGAGGTCTATCTCTATGTGGCTGACGTACAGAAAAAGGCCCCAATCAAGGAGGGCCAGGATGAGGTCACCTTTAAAGTTAATGTGTCAGCCGGAAAATATGATATGGAAGCCCAGCTGATCGATACCCACAACAGGGTACACCCTGCCTACTACATATATATTGAGAAGTAGTTATTTATACAATGGCCCGTAGGCTTCGCATGCCCGATAGTCAGCACCCTCTTTATCCATTCCAAAGGCTGACCATGAACTGGGTCTGAAGATCTGCTCTTCAGCCACATTGTGCATACAAACCGGAATCCGCAGCATGGAGGCCATTGCCATCAACTGTGATCCAATATGGCCATAGGAGAAAGCTCCATGATTGGCACCCCAATTGGCCATCACCGAGTATACATCCTTGAAATTGCCATCGCCTGTTAACCGGGGTACAAACCAGGTGGTGGGCCAGCTGGGGCTGGTGCGCTCTGTCAATGTGTGGTGTACATCTTCGGGCAGGTCAATGGTATGGCCCTCTGCAATCTGCAATACCGGACCAAGTCCCTTAATGATATTGATGCGGCTCATGGTAATGGGCATACCTCCCTTAGTATTAAAAGTGGATGAAAACCCACCTCCACGAAAATAACCGAGGTCTGCAGCTCCCCATGTGGTTTTATCCAGGCATTGCTGCGCCTCCCCCTGCGTGATCTCATACCAGGGTTTCATGGCCGGTTGTCCGTCAATGGACTGTTCTCCGGTTCCGTCCAGGGCAGAAGGGCCGGAATTGATCAGGTGAATAAATCCATCCTTAGCATCTCCTGTCAGATCAAATCCGGTGACTCGTTTTACAGCCTCCGGACTCCAGTAGGTTCGCACATCGCTAAATACCTGTGCGGCCCCTGTGAGCAAGTGGCCAAACAACATGGAGACACCATTCAGACTATCGTTCTCGGTGGCCAGCATATAGGGCTGACGAATGCCGTTCCAGTCAAAGGAGGAGCAGAGTACCGCCTCCATAAAATCACCATTGGGAAAGTGATCGGTCCACTGACGCTGTCCCTGGAATCCGGCTGCTATGGCATTGTGTCCAAGGGCTTCTTCCCCATAACCAAGTGCTTTCAATTTTGAATTCCCCACCATCAGGTCGCGCCCGATGAGGGCCATCTTTGCTACAAACTCCCACTCTTCCTGCTTCTTTTCGGCCGGCTTCTGAATCTCAGGCGGATTTACATCTGTGCCCTCCTTACAATGATCCTTAATCCACTCAAGGGCCACAGAGAGCTCTTCAGGATCGAAAATTCCTTCCTCAATCCGACGTGTAAATTCGGACATATCCACATACTCACACCTCATCCCCAGGTACTCCTCAAAAAAGCTGGCATCCACGATGGAGCCGGCTATTCCCATGGATACGCTGCCCATAGAGAGATAAGATTTTCCTTTCATAGTGGCTACGGCCAGTCCAGCCTTTACAAATGTGAGGATCTTCTCCTTCACATCTTCAGGGATTTCGGTATCATCCGAATCCTGTACATCCTTTCCATATATTCCAAATGCCGGCAATCCTTTCTGGTTATGGCCGGCCAAAGCTGCAGCCAGGTAAACTGCACCAGGGCGCTCGGTGCCGTTAAATCCCCAGATGGCTTTTGGAAGCCGGGAGTCCATATCAATGGTCTCACTGCCATAGCACCAGCAGGGTGTTACGGTCAGACTTACCCCCACCCCTTCCCTTGAAAATTTATCTGCCGCTGCTGCAGCTTCAGCCACACCTCCAATGCAGCTGTCGGCAATTACACACTCCACCCGGGAACCATCTGCATGCTTCAGGTTCGATTCAATTAATGCAGCCGCATTGCGTGCCATATTCATGGTCTGCTCTTCCAGTGATTCTCTTACCCCTCCCAGTCTGCCGTCAATGGTGGGTCTGATTCCCACTTTAGGGGCCTGTCCGATTACTCTTTTTGTAGTCATGTTGTTTTATTAAGTTGTAATTTCTTTAAATTTCAAAAACTGCTCATACCTCTTTTTAGCCCCATCCGGCTCTTTCTCAGGATAGTAAGTTTTTCCAGAATGCGATTTCTTCACAAGCCCACGACCCTCCTGGAGAGAATCGATCCTACCCATCGAAATGGCCTGTATCATGATATTTCCCAGCGCAGCACCTTCCACCGGACCTGAAATCACCTTCCGTCCACATATGGTGGCAACTCGCTGGTTCAGGTAGTCGGACTGACTCCCCCCTCCCACCAGATGAAGTACTTCGATGCTTCTACCCCAAAGCGATTCCAGTTTTTCAATGTGGTACCTGAAAGAGAAGCAGAGGCTGTCGTAAGCACAAATCAGATAGGCACTAAACTTATCGGGCAGGGGCTGACCGGTCTTCACAAAATAGTGATCAAAGGCTTCCTTCATATCCCCCGGATTATAGAAACCCGGATCATCCGGATCAATTACCTGGGCAACAGAGCCCCCCTGTTGGGTCATCTTCTCCATCATCGAATAGGTAATATCTTCCGAAAAATGCTTCTTCAGTCCCTGCAATAACCAGAGTCCAACAATATTCTTCAGGACTCTGTAGGTATTGTTATATCCCCTTTCGTTGGTCAGACCCAGACTTAATGCCTCCTCACTCAGGAGGGGTTGATCTGACTCTACCCCCACTAAACACCAGGTGCCTGCCGATATAAAAGCATAGTTGGGGTTCTCAACCGGGATCGCTGCCACCACACATGCCGTATCGTGCCCACAAACTGCAATACTCTCCATCCTGCTATCCTTAAATTCAGGTAGGCTGACCTGTCCCAGGCGGGTGCCGGGAGGGATTACCTCCCCAAGGAGTTCTTCACTTAGATTCAAATTCTGAAGGATCTCCTGATCCCACTGATTACCCTTAACAGCCAACAATTGAGAGGTGGAGGATATGGTGAGTTCATTAAATGCCCGACCCGATAAAAGAAAATTTATATAGCCAGGAATAAAAAGGATTCTGGAGGTACGTTTCATTGCTGTAGATTCCCGGCTTGAAAGCAGCTGAAAAAGGGTATTGAATATATAGAAATTAATGCCTGTCTTCCGGAAAGTCTCCATATCAGGCATCAGGGTTCGCCACTTTTCCTGCATCCCTTCCGTCCGACCGTCCCGGTATGCCACCGGGGTCTCAACCAGTTCACCATGCTCGTCCAACAAAACATAATCCACACCCCAGGAATCAACTCCAATGCTTGCAGGTGGATCCTCCGATAGATCAATTGCTTTTGAAATACCCACTCTGATCTCCCTGACTATATTCTCAATTTCCCAGCGATCGTGTCCATCGTGCTCCACAATCTCATTACTGATGCGGTGCACCTCGGTAAACGAGATCCCCTCCCCGTCCACCACACCAAGCATCACCCGGATGCTACCCGCACCCATATCCACTGCTATGCACGAAAACCTCTTCTGTTGTGAACTCATAGGTAGCATTTAGAATGCGATTGCAATTTATGGAGGAAACCATTTCAGTAAAATGGAATAATCTCTTAGATTTGTGTACAAAACAAACATTAGCCCAAATGTTCAGGTTCCAGGATATACCCCCCGACGGAGATCCCTCCAGCAGGATACAGGAATTCCAGGAGGTGCTCCCCCGGCTTCTCTGCTGCAGATACTGGTGGATGGCCGAATGGAGAAGTCAGCAGATGTCCTTCCCGTACTGGAGACTTTACTGGAACAGATCGGGCAAGGCAAAGGTTGTGTACAATAAAACGATCTACCTGGAACCGCACCGGCTAATCCTGATCCCGCCAAATACACCATTTGCCACTGATATTGAGGGTTCTGCAATGGATCAATCCCAACCCTATTCACTGAAAGGCGGACGGGTAGAAAGCAGGGAAATGGAGGAGAAGATGATCGGAGATGGAACCGTACTGCATATGTTTATCCATTTTACCCTGGGTTATCCCTTTGACACCATCTCTCCCGAGATCTTTCTGTTTGAGGCTACAAAAGACCAGAAACAACTCATTCATTCCATCACAGAACAACTTATTCACGGGAGGGTAAAATTTAACCAGCCTGGAAGCCTGGAACTCTATTCTCTGCTATTTTCCCTGCTACATCAGATTCCGGTGGATGCCTGGAGGAACAGGATCCTCGATTCACGGGTAATCAGAGGAATTCTCCATATGGAAGAGAACATCAAGGAGATTGAGATTGCCAATCGAACACTGGCAGAAATAGGAGGCATGTCTGTAAATGCCTATGCCCGAATATTCAAGGAACAAACCGGCTATTCTCCTCGGAAATACCTTCAAAAAATGCGTGTGGAAAAAGCATGTAATCTACTTCATCACAGTGATCTATCCATTGACCAGATTGCCTCAACCTGCGGATTCTCAGACAGGTATTACTTTACCCGCATTTTTACCCGAACCATGAATATCTCGCCAGGTGTATATCGAAAGAATGGTGTCCTGATCAATTGATATTTACTTTGAAGCAGTCATAAATAGCCATTCCGGATCCTGACCGTAGCTAAAGAATTCTTTATTGGATACTTCCATTTGAGGGATCAGCAAATTTCGTTCAATGGATACTTTCAGCTCCGCCCATGCGTAGTCTCCTTGCTCATAATTAAAGCTGGTGCCATCATCATCGTATAGCTGGAAAACCCCAGGTTCCTTACCGTAATGCCTGATCTCCAGAGAAAGGATCTCTCCTTTTACCGGCATGCGTGTGCGTTCTTCTTTCAGCATGGGTACAATGGCCCCATCCTTTACAAAGAGAGGGATTCTATCCAATCCCGGGGTGATGGTAATGACCTCCTCCTCTCCCACCAGCTCACCTGTGTAGAAATCATACCAGCGACCAGGTGGTAAGAGTACCTCCCTGGTCTCCATCCCTGCAAACATGGGAGCCACCAGAATGGATTCACCCATCATATACTGGTACTTAATCTCAGAGGTGAGGATCAGTCCCTCCTCCAGCTGCATGGCCCTGAAGGGTGGGATTCCCTCAAAACGGTACTTTGCAAACGTTGAATAGAGATAGGGTAACAATCGCATTCTTAACTGGGCCACCTCACGCACCTGTTCCTCCACCTCGGGGAAAGACCAGGGTTTGGTCCCATCGGCCCATGCATTAAGCATGGCCATGGGAGAGAAACAGACCGACTGCATCCGCCTGAGCCAATCCACGGCATCACCGGATGAACGTACCTCCGGGGTCCACAGTACACCAATAAAGGAGCTGTTAATCAGAGCAGTGATGAAATCCCGGTGGCTGTAGTAATCATTATAGATCACATAGGGCAGACTGCTGGCCCCGGCATTGGAAGCCCTCACAAGACCATAGGTCCTCTGGTTCATCTCCCTGAACCAGTTGGCGCTCATCCTCTGGAAAAGCAATCCATAGATCTGCCGCATCTCCTCTGCCGTTGTTCCCGAAGGAAAAGTAGCCACATCGGGCCAGATCCAATGATCAAAGCCATCCACTTCATCAATTTTATATCCACTTACACCCAATCCTATGTGATGCTCCATAAAGTGCTCCCTGAATATGGTTTTTGGTTCTTCCATGGTAAAATCAGGCACCAGTCCATTCCAAACCGTATGGCTACCAGAAAAAGGTTTTATTTGGTCATACAGAATTCCAGCAGGTGATATGTATGGATTCATCCATAGGTTGGCCCTTACCCCTTTATCCTGGAGGGATTGAATGAAACCCTCCGGATCGGGAAAACGGGTAGTGTCCCACTCAAATGTGCATGGATAGGCCATGCTGTGCCATCCGGGTTCCACCCCAATAAAATCCAGCGGAAAATCGTGCGCTTCGAACTCCTCCACCTCCTTGATGATATCTTTATCGCTGTAGAGCGTAGGAACCCTCTGGGTAAATCCCAAACCCCACTTGGGCGGCAAATTCCCACCCCCACAAAAAAGGTTGTATCGTTGAACTGCCTTCAGCATGGTGGGACCGCCGAAAACATAGACATCTGCACCATCAGCTGGCACCAGGATCTCCACAGCATCTGAATAGGGTTGCGCACTCCAATTGGGATCTGTGTTTCGGTCCTGAAGCTCAGGCGGGTCATCTGCATCCACCCTGATGGCAGTCCCTGCATAGACTGTGATATACCGTGCAGCATCGATCAGAATTCCATATCCCCTGGTGGAAGCATAAAAAGGTACCGGGGCATGAGTTCGTCCATTATCTTTCCCTCCATAATGATCCATATGCAGGTTTAAAATCCGTCCCCTCTGGTTATGGGTTTTAAAATTGAGACCCAGCCCGTATATCTCTTCATTCCTCTCCAGTGGAAACCTGAGGTAGGTCTTCCCTTCAATGATCTCTGCACTGATTTTCTCAGGATCCAGGGGAAACTCAGGAAAGGGGAGTCTTCCCAGTGCCTCTTGATCAGGTTCAACTGCAGCTGCATCAAGTAAAGTTATCGGTTGTACCTGTCCCACCCTGAGATGCCAAACACCAGGGGCAGCTTCCTGCCAGCCATGCTGCTGGGACAGAATAGATAAGCTATATGCTAATAGTGCCGTGGTGAGAAGAATAAACTTTTTCATGGAAACCCGTTTCCTTCAAATTTATACTCTTATTCTGAGTAAAGTTCGAAAATCGGACTAATTTTTCCGGGTCAAATTCATAATGTATATTTGCTCATCATAAATCAGGAGAACTCTTTATGAAAAACATCACCACCATTTCAGCACTTCTATTTATCCTCTCAGGTCTTCTTATGGGCCAGGCGAATCTTACAGTAGATGAGAATAACTGGACCCAGTGGCGGGGGCCCTATGAAACAGGAGTCGCACCCATGGGTAATCCTCCGGTGGAGTGGAGTGAAACATCCAATATCAAATGGAAATCAGAAATACCCGGGATTGGCCATGCCACACCTATCATCTGGAAAGATCAGATCATCCTCTTATCGGCCATTAAAACAGATCAGAAAGTTGCACCTGAGGAGCCGTCTGAAAATAAAGAACAGGCCGGTTGGATGAATCCCAAATCAACGGAATATATTCATCAGTTCGTGGTCATATCAGTGGATCGAACCAGTGGAGAAATCCAATGGCAAACCATAGTCAGAGAGGAGTTGCCTTATAGTCACACCCATGAATTTGGCAGCTGGGCTTCCAACTCCCCCATTACTGATGGTGAAAATATCTATGCCTATTTCGGATCACACGGGTTATACTGTTTAAATTTTCAGGGAGAGATTCAGTGGGAACGGGATTTAGGAAGAATGGAAAAGGTGATGAGCTTTGGAGAAGGAAGCTCTCCTACACTGTATCATGATAAATTAATCGTACTGCGGGATCATCAGGGTCAATCCATGCTTCATGTACTTAATAAAAATACCGGTGAAATCATCTGGGAAGTTAACAGAGATGAAGTCAGTTCATGGTCCACACCCTCTGTTATTGAGTATGACGAAACTGCTCAGCTAATTACCAGTGCCACAAACAAGATAATAAGTTATGATGTCGACACCGGGAAAGAGCTCTGGGAATGCAGCGGTCTGACCCGAAACGTAATTCCCTCGCCTGTATATGCTGACGGTATGCTCTATCTGATGAGTGGGTTCAGAGGGAATGCACTTATAGCCATTCATCTTGCAAAAGCCCTCGGAGATATCAGAGAGACCGATGCCATCGCCTGGAAATATGAGAAGAATACACCTTATACCCCCTGCCCTGTACTAATGGATGGCAAACTCTACTTTCTCAAAGCCAACAATGGTTACCTGACCTGTCTTGATGCTAAAGATGGAACTGAATACTACTCCAGTGAAAAGCTTGAGGGAATAAAAAATATTTTTACTTCTCCTTTGGGGGTCAAAGATCGCATCTATGTGCTTGGTACCAATGGCACATGCTGCGTTGTAAAACAGGGTGAAGCATTTGAGCTACTGGCACAGAATATACTTGAAGACAACTTTTATGCCTCTCCGGTTATAGTGGGGAACACTCTGTTCTTAAGAGGCGTAAAGTCGCTCTATTGTATCTCAATTAAGGATTAAAATAAACCCCCGTTCCACTAGTGTCACGTTCAATACCACAATGAAGAAAACAATTAAGATATCTGGTGCAGGATGTTGTTTAGTTGATCAAATATATCCCGATATTGATTTCTCCGATCCTAAGGTAGACCGTTTTATGTCACACAAGAAGGGAGACGGTGGATTGCACCCGGGCAGACTGGTCTTTTCAGAGCAGTTTGAGGCCTTTTCAGGGATGGATCTGAACTTATCAGTTAATGAGATTTCTATGGAGAGGGCCGAACCCGTATTTAATGTAGGTGGCCCCTCCATTGTGGCACTGATCCATGCGGCACAACTGTTGCAGGATATTCCGGCAAACGTATGTTTTTACGGGGTCAGGGGAGATGATAGATCGGGTGAATACCTTCAATCAAAACTGGAACAAACACCTGTCAACCTGGAACATTTTAACACCGCAAAAGGATCCACCCCATCCACCATTGTTCTCTCAGACCCAAATTATAACAGCGGACATGGTGAACGGATCTTTATCAATGATATTGGAGCTGCATGGAATTTCGGACCGGCTCATCTGGATGATCATTTCTTTGATGCGGATATTGTCGTATTTGGTGGAACCGCCCTGGTGCCAAAGCTGCACGATGGATTAACGGGTCCGCTGGAGCTGTCGAAATCCAAAGGATGCACTACGGTGGTAAATACAGTATATGATTTTCGCAGTGAACTGGAAAATCCAGGTCAGCAATGGAAGCTAGGAGGCACTACTGATAGTTACAAATTTATAGACCTTTTGATAATGGACAAAGAAGAGGCTCAGCACCTGAGCGGAAAGGAGGATCTTGCTGAAGCTGGAAGATATTTTATGGATCAGGGGGTTTCGAGTTATATCATCACCAATGGAACCGTGGATACAACATGTAACAGCGATGGAAAACTCTTTCGGGCACCTGGTCAGAAGGGCTATCCGGTATCAAAGGCCCTGATCAACGATCTGAAAGATTATGAAGGAGGGGATACCACCGGTTGCGGTGATAATTTCGTGGGAGGAGTGCTGGCATCCATGGCCTGGCAATTATCAGGGGGAAAACAGCTCCTTAACCTGGAGGAATGCATTGCATGGGGCACCGTATCGGGTGGATATGGATGCTTTCATCTGGGAGGAACCCATATAGAAAACAGGTCCGGAGAGAAGCTAAAAAACATAAAGCCTTATTTCAATCACTATTTGAATCAGATCCATGGCTGATCAGAATATCCTCATCTTCGGTGCCGGCAAAATCGGAAGATCCTTTATCGGACAGCTTTTTGGCAAAGCAGGGTATGAAGTTGTCTTTGTGGATATGGACCAGTCCCTTGTGGATGAACTAAACAGGCGAGGGAGCTACCCGGTTGTTATTAAAGGTCCGGATAAAGATGATCGCCAGGTCATCGAAAATATTAGGGCCATTCATGCATTGGAGCAGAATGGTGTGGTGGAGGCCATCAGTGATGCCGGAATCGTGGCCATATCAGTGGGGAAAAATGCGTTACCCGCAGTGGCATCGGTGGTTGGGGCTGGATTGATAAAAAGGGAACATGACCATCCCGGAAAGGTCCTGGACATCATTCTGGCCGAAAACATGCGATCTGCAGATCTATTTTTCGAAGAAAAACTTATGGAGACCCTGCCTGGCTCCTATCCGTTGAAAGAGAGGATTGGCCTGGTGGAGACAAGTATTGGAAAGATGGTGCCTATTATGACAACGGAGGACCTGGAGGAGGATCCTTTGCAGGTATTTGCAGAATCATACAACTCGTTGATCCTGGACAGGAAGGGATTCATAGGTGAAATCCCGAAGATAGAGGGGTTGGCCCTTAAGGACAATATAAAAGCCTGGGTGGATCGCAAGGCCTTCATCCATAACCTGGGTCATGCTTCAGCCTCATATTGTGGGAACTACTTGCTTCCGGGAGCCCGATACATGTATGAGGTACTTGCCGACAACAGGGTATTCGAATTTACCAGACAGGTGATGAAGGAAGCTGCTGAATTGCTTATGTCTGTCTATCCCCATGAATTTACTGTTAAGGGCCTTACACACCACATTAATGACCTGTTATCCAGGTTTCAGAACCGGAGTCTTGGAGATACCATTTACAGGGTAGGGAGTGACTTAACAAGGAAACTTGGACCTGATGACCGCTTTATGGCAACCATTAAGCTGGCCATTGAAAAAGAGGTGGCATATGGCATGATCCTTGAAGCCATGGCCATGGGATTTATGTTTAAGGCCAAAGATGAAAACGAACAAATGTTCCCGGGAGATGTAGAGTTTCATAATAGGGTTTCAGATAACCTTGACCTTGTATTGGAGCAGATCTGCGGATTGGACGCCGCTTTGGATGAAAAACTGATCTTTCAATTGAAAAAACAGATCGATAAATTTAGCCACAACAATGAATAACAGTGTTTCAAGATAAATACTTCCAGGCTGGAATTGCTTTTATTTGTCTGTTTTTTATTTCGAAGGTCTCCTCCAGATCTAATGTGACTATGATGCCTTCCTCCAGATTCAGATCTTTCATGGCCAATTCAATCCCTTTTAACTCTTTCACCAGATTGTTCTGATTTAGATCGGAACAAACTTGAATGGCTGATAGGGGTTTATCATCTCCTGTTGTGATAAAGTCGCATTCAAAAAGTCCGGAATAGTAGTAGATAGGATTCCCTCTTCTGCGCAGGTGCAGATAGACCATATTTTCCAACAACTGGTCTTCTCCCTGCTGGAGTGAGAGTGAAACAACTCTGGCCAGGCCAGTGTCCACACAGTAGACCTTTCTCGGATTGGCAATCTGTTTTTTAATGGACTCACTGTACTTTGGAACGCTGTATATCAGGTAAGAATTTTCCAGGAAGGCTATATAATCAGCTACCGACCTGACCGACCCTATACCAAACAAATTCTTCAGGTTATTCAGTGAGTAGTATCTGGAGAAATTGCCAATCAAATGGATAGCCATTTGACGAAACACATCATGTTGCTTAATTCCCTGCCTGACAACTATTTCCCGGTAAATAATGTCATCAAACAGTCGGAGAAGAACCTCCTCACTCCTGGTTTTAACATACTCCGGGAAGCCTCCAATTTTTAAATACTTCTGTATGGTTTCTGCTGAGGGATCCTGGTGGATCACCTTCAGAAATTCTCCGTAGGAGAAGGGAAAGACCTCTCTGATCTGAAAACCCTCGCTAAATCCATTGTGCTTTATGGAAGCAGTAGATGCCGCCACCACTATGTTTCGAGCCTCTGACTGCCTTAAATAGATGTAAGCTTCCCAGTTATCAACAGCCTGGATTTCATCAAAGGCAAGGGATTCATTTGCCCTTCCAAAAAGCAGGCTATCAAGCCGGGAGAAGTCCTTCGATTTAAATCCCGACAACCTGGGATCTTCCAGATTAAGCAGGAATGGATCCGAGAATCTGCCTGAAAGAAGTTGTCTGACGTAGGTGCTTTTACCTGCTCCCCTGACCCCCAGGACAAACAATCCAGAAGAATTAAAGGACTCTACCCCATTTAATCCATCTCTCTGGATTCCAGGATCTTGGCTTAATAAAGCGCCCTTCTGAGAATCAATTACACCCGATAAATATTCGTTCGACAACATGGTATGTGCTTATAATACAAACTCCATTGTATTACGTACATACCCCGGTTTGTGTTACAAAATGGGTCCCTAATTAATAAATGGTTTGCTTATTTCTTCACCCACAGTATTTGAGAAGCAGGTCCTCTGCCTCCACAGACCACAGTCCATCATTGCGGTCACAAATATCGGCCAGGTCACTGTACATGGGGTGCTTTTTTCCCAATTCCCTGAAATCGGAAATGGCGGTAAGTGGCATCTCCATATGAGTGTAAATCAGCTTCTTTCCTCCGGGGATATTTGGGAGATCCAGCGTTGCTTCGGGTACTGCATTCAGGCCGCCGATATGAGTGATAAGACCTGAAGGATCAAGCCCCTTCTCCATCATTTCAAGGGATTCTTTTATATCGTCTGTGTTTCCTCCGCTGGTTCCAACGATGTGGGTAAATGCATAATGCACATTGTAGAAATTCATCCTTGCACTGAAATTGGGATCAGAAGGACCTGCGAAAAAGTTCAGACATCCATCAAAGGCCAGCAGCTGGTCGGCTTGCTCAATCACCGGAGCAACTGGGGCAAACACAAATACATCATTAAAACCCTCTCCCCCGCTCAGCTCCTTCAAATGGTCTATGGGATCATTAAGGGCGGAGGTATTGATATAGCGCAGATCAATCCCCTTGCTCTTCGCTAGCTCCGGAGAGTAGAGGTGGGCTGCCCGATCCAGTCGAACCTGATCGATATCGGTAACCACCATCAATGAAGGTTTGCGGTCTTCGCGGTGAATGGCGTAATTGATGGCAGCAAGTCCCATGGGTCCCACACCAGCAAGGATGGCCAGCTTTCCTCCATCTACAATTTCCATGTCGTGTACATAGGAACCCGGTTTAATGTGATAGTTGGCATGCATGGCACCAATGACACAGGAGAGCGGCTCGGCCATGGAAGCCGGGAAGAATCCGGGTCCGTTGTAGGTCAACAGACAACCCAATTCCATTACTTCATTGGGAATAACCACATAGGTAGCATCACCTCCAAGGTAACGATACGAATATCCTGGTGCACTCAAAATACCTACCGGTCCATCTTCATAATTCAGTGCCGGTTGAATGGCAAATTTATCTCCTGCTTTAAAATGATCTTTCCACTTCTCGCCCACTTCCACAATATCACCTGCAAATTCATGACCTACAATGATGGGATTTTCTGCCACATCATCAGGAATGCGTTTGTGATCGGTGCCCTGCACAGAAGCTTTATAAGAAGACATGCAGAGGCTGTCGCTAACCACCCTGGCCAGTATTTCATCCGGGCCAATGGCGGGTAGTTCAAATTCCTCAATTCGTAAATCTTTTTTTCCGTATAACCTTACCGCTTTTGTCTTCATATAAATAATTTCGAATGATTGTTAACTCAATTTTGTTTAATCTATCAGGGAGATTAGCTCCTGTGGATGATGAATGATGGTGTTTCCATTTACCCGATAGGGTTGTTTTAAGCCATAGCCCCAACTCACCCCAACAGGTACCATGCCTGCAGCCACCGAGGTTTTTAGGTCACCTACCGAATCACCCACAAACAGAATGCGATTTGTTTCAATACCCATTA
>JAOZUK010000623.1 GCA_029938715.1 Bacteroidales bacterium
TCTAATTCGCTGAAGCGCTTAACAGATCCCGTTTTTGCTCAGGCAGATCAAAATAGACCATACCGGCAATGAAGGATTCCTCCATTTTGTTGGTCGAGAACATGGTCATGCGGATTTTATCGACCTCACCCTGTACAGCTTCAAAAATTACATCCTGTACTGTATAGGAATCAATCTCTCCATTCTGGAAATAGGTCTTGATCTCTGTGGCCACCACTTCTCCTTCTGCTTCGAAGGTAAATACGGCCACCAGGTCATCGTCTTTAAACTCGGTATATCCAAACTTCAACTGTATATCCCGGGGTTCATCTGAAACAGGAACCACAATTTCGGTAAGCTCATGAACCTTCTCGTTCTTGTATACATGAACCAGTTCACCAAAAATATGTTCCATTTTTGGTATGGGGATTGAATTAACTGTTCCGTCGGGTCGGTGCACAAAGAGTGAGAATGAACGAAACTTCGCCGCATTCTCCATGATATCCAGTGCAACTTCGGGTGTTGGATCCTCAAAGCGGATCTTAAATACTGATGTAAAAAGGCCTGCATGGGTCTCGCCTCCACAGGGAATCACCTGGGGCGAAACAGTTTTGCTATCCGAATCTGTACTAAATCTTACCTGTCCGGGTTCCTTTCCGCAGGCATATACTGCCTCTGCAATGATATAATCAATATTCTCCCAATCAGGAATGGAAATAACGGCTTCTTCCATACCGGCCACTCCTTTTCCCAGTAGTTCAATGTGGTCTGCACTTTCTTGCGCATAAAGATTAAGCGCCGCAAGAAATATAATTCCGAATAGTATGTTCCTTCTCATATCTGGCTTTTTTGATTACAACAAATATAGGGGCAGGAATCATACGATATGCATTAGTTTGATCAACTCCGCATGGTTATTGACCTTGGTGCAAGGTTGAGAGAGAAAAAATTAGACCAGGAGAAAATCAGGAATGGCAACTTGACGAACGGCTCGTTTTTAACCACCAATGACCTGTTCTGTAAGAGTAAGAATCTCCTCCCTTAATTGAGCCAGATTGACAGCCTCTTCATTCTTCCTTCTGATCTGACTTCCGAACCAGCTGCCTCTTACGGTCTTTTTCCCTCGCAGGTACCAGATAAGGGCCACTTTTCCCATGAGAGGCAATGAAATCAGGAACCCAACCCATATCCACCAGGGCCCCCCTGTAATAAGCCCTACAGCCAGAGTCATAAGAATATATAACCAGGGAAACAGTAGCAGAATACCCAAAAAGTTTTTCACAGAGGACTGAAATTGTTTGTCTTTCATGTTGCGCACCAGATACACCGGCAGCAGATAAGGTATGGCATTGGGTATAAATCCATAGAGGAAGAAGGGGAAGGTAACAATCAGTGTCAGATACCTCCATAAACTCCTCATGGGACCATACCCATGATCTCGTACCACCCAGTCGCGTATTTTCATTTTTTCCAGTCCGACCATATATTTATCCACCTTACCTGCCAGATTTCTGACAGGTTCCGGATCCTTCTCAAGGGCGGTGTCGATCCGGGCAATCAACTCTTTATCTGCCACAAACTTATCGCTGAGTTTTGTGCCGGAAATCCCCAGAATCTCCCTCATTCTCGAATTGAAAATCTTCGTCAAATCATAGATAGAGTCATAAAACTCATCGCTTTCGATATGGATCATCAACGGTAGAAGCTCCTCACCCAACCGCTGTTTTACCGCATTGATACCCCTTGGATTGCTTTCCTCATACTCCTTCCAGTACTCAGACATCTCAATGGGTTTACCGTACTGGATTAAGAGGG
>JAOZUK010000624.1 GCA_029938715.1 Bacteroidales bacterium
TTCGTTGCCCTGACTTTGATGACTATTTTTTTAACGGTTTCATAGCCTTCTATTTTTATACCCGGGCGATGTGCCTCTTCAGGAGTGAAAATAAAAAATGTCCCGGCACCGGCGGTGTAGTATTCTCCTTCAGCTTCAAAAAAACCAACATCATTTGTAGGGTCATAAGACTCGGTAATCCTTGCATCAGAAACCGGAGCAACACCCATTTTAGCCTGCCCCCTTACAATATACTGAATGTCATTAAAGTGATGGTGTGCTTCCCATTTCACCTTTTCAAGTATTGGTGCAGGAGCTTCAGTGACTATCGCTTTCACATTCCCATCATCAATGATGTAGGTACCTGGCTCAATGGCATTAAGGTCATTGGTTTTTAGCCAGGCAAAGGCTTTATCCCACCATGCCGGATGGGCTTTATACTGTTTTTCAAACTCCTGCCGATTGGTAGATTCATGAGATTTAAGCTGCAGATCATTTAACCATTCACTGCTGTTGTACCATTGGTTTACTTTCTTTTTGTCCATGGTTCTGTAAATGAATTAAGCCTTGTTGCTTTTTAAGGCAATCATTGTTAATAAGGCAGAGAGAAAAAGAGATCCTGCCATAAAAATGTAAGACGCCCCAAATCCGCCTGTGCTACCGTTTAAATAGCCCACAATATAAGCACCCAGAAAAGAGCCTAAAGCACCCAGGCTATTAATCAGCGCAAGGGCACCGGCAGATACATTGCGGGGCAAAATTTCGATAATGACTGCGAAAAAGGGACCATAGGGTGCATACATGGCGCCACCCGCAATAACCAGCAATACAAAGGAGAGCCAGAAATGATCGGCACCCAATAAATATGAACCATAGAATGCCAGCGCACCGATTAACAGAAACGGCCAGATAAATAGTTTCCGGTTTAATGTTTTATCCGAGAAATAAGAGGCAATCAACATGCCTGCAATGGCCAGGATATAGGGAACTGAGGCCAGCCACCCGGTGGTCACAATGTTGGCATCGGGAGCTGAATTAAGGATGGAGGGCAGCCACATGACAAATCCATAGACCCCGATGCACCATAAGGCATACTGGAGACAAAGCAGCAGAACGATCCTGGATTTAAATGCTTCAGCATAGTTTTTAACCGGTTTAATAGATTGTTGCTCCAGATCAAGTTGCGTCTGCAGATCACCTTTTTCGCTGTTTGTTAGCCACCGGGCATCTTTGGGCCTGTCGACCACCAGGCGCCACCACAAGAATGCCCACAGAATAGCCGGGAAACCCTCTATGATAAACATCCATCGCCAGCCCACCGACTCTACCAGATAGCCCGACAAAATTGACATCCATAATATGGTTGCCGGGTTGCCAAGGATCAAAAAAGTATTGGCCCTTGAACGTTCAGCTTTGGTAAACCATCTGCTCAGGAAAACCAGCATGGAAGGCATCACAGCACTTTCCACAACACCAAGCATAAAGCGAATGACGATCAAGCCATATACATTGCTCACAAGACCTGTAGCCATAGCAAACGCTCCCCAGAGAATTAAAGACCAGAATATTAATTTTTTAGCACTTTTGTTGGCTGCGTAAAGAGTTCCCGGAATCTGAAAGAAAAAATATCCCAGGAAAAACAGCGATCCCAGTAAGGAAGACATAGCTGCTGTTATATCCAGATCTTCAGCCATACCCCCAGCCGCAGCGAATCCGTAATTCGCACGGTCGAGATAAGCCAGACTGTAGGTGATGAAAGCAATGGGGATTAATCGATACCAACGTTTTCTTGAAAGTGCTTTTTCCATAGGTATT
>JAOZUK010000625.1 GCA_029938715.1 Bacteroidales bacterium
GATGCTTAGAAACATCTTTTGATCCGCACGCAGGTCCGTTAAATGCCGTAACTTGATGAGTGATAACTGTTTAATTTAACTAAAATCTTATTCATGAAGTCAACATCAAGAATCCTGCTGTTCCTGCTTCTTGCAGTGCTTCCCATCACCCTGATGGCACAGAATCCTACGATTATTCTCGCTTACATGAAAGTTACACCTGGTCATTACAGTGATTATCTGGAGGTGGAACAGGCCTGGAAAAAAGTACACCAGAAAGCTGTCGAACTGGATGTACATAATGGCTGGCAACTCTGGAGAAATGTCCATGCCGGAGCAAATGATCCTTACCAGTACATCACCATTCAATGGTATGACAATTATGAACACTATTTTGGAGAAAATGCACCCGATGGATGGATGAACGAAGTGTATACCGAAACTGAATGGGATGAACTAATGGAGAAATCCATTGCTTCCCGCACCTACGCCTGCGAAGAGGTTGCCCACCAGGTAACCGGGGTGGATAATCCAGGACTGGTTAAATATATCCTTGTTACCCGTATGAAAGTGAAACCGGGTATGGATGCGGATTATGTAAAGATGGAGAAGGAGATATTCAAACCCTATCATGAAGAACTTATAAAGAGAGGGCTAATGACCCATTGGGGGATCTGGAATTCATGGCCCCAAAAAGAAGGAAAGACAAGGTACGCAGCCATGAATGGGTACGGGAATGTGAAGCAACTCACTGCACCCGGTATAGAGATCTCTCCAGCTGAACTGAATCTGGATTTAACCTGGGAACAAGTTGTCGAACTCACGCAAAAAACGCGTGAAATGGTCAGCTCCGAACTCTGGGAACTGGTGGATTACGTATTCCCGGAGGAGTAGTTGCTGTACAGGATATTCATTTGATCCCTTATTTCAAAATGTCTGTTTGATATCATAACCAGGGATCAAGTCTGCCGGGCATTCCAGGATGTAATGTGAATTCTTAACTCTAGCGAATATATTTCCATATACATACAAAAATGTATATAAATAGAAATATTATTTGATGTTAAGGTTTTATATACTTATATTTGTATATAAATAGAAAAATATGTGGCTGAGGTTTTTGTCATCGGTGGGACCTTACCGGGTTTTCTCAATTCGTGATGTCCGGAAAATTTTCCCGGAGATGAACCTTATGAATCTTGTTCGCTGGCAGAAGAAAGGGTATATCATAAAGATCCGGAACGGCTGGTATTGCTTTAGTGATAGTGAAAGCAGTGAGAACATCGACTGGCTTGCAGCGAATCTGGTTTATGATCCCTCATATGTCAGTCTGCAATCGGCAATGTCCTATTACGGTCTGATCCCCGAAGCAATATTTGAGACAACATCCATCACCACGCGGAAAACCAATCGTTTTGTAACACCATTGGGCAACTACAGCTACAATCATGTGAAGTCAAATATTTTCAGTTTTGGACAATCCCTTATTCACATGGATGGTGATCGCAGCCAGACAGGTAGAGGCAGGAAAATACTGCTTGCCTCACCTGAAAAGGCCATCCTGGATTTCTTTTACATCCACATCCATTACAAAACGGAAAAGGATATGGAGCACCTCAGGCTGGATGAGGCCTTGCTAAAGGAGACCCTGAACTGGAAATTCTTCTCTTATCTTGAGAAATACACGAACAATTCCCTTGAAGACCGGATAAAGAAAATGAGAAAAGCATATGCTCTATGATAGACCTTGATGAGATCATACAATATTTTCCGGAGGTTCAACAAAAGAACCCCCTGCATTTCGAATACATGCT
>JAOZUK010000626.1 GCA_029938715.1 Bacteroidales bacterium
ACGCTCTGCATCAAAAGTGCAGCCCGTCTCTTTGGTGCAGTACGGTGCGGCATTACCCCGCGGGATGAGCGCTGGGACTACAACCCACTCTATGATGCTGACACTGATGAAATTCTCACCTGGGAAAAGGACTTCCCCTTTAAGCCCAGAAGCGTCATCGTGGTCATGGTGGATATGGATTATGATGCCATTGCCACCGCTCCTGCCTGGACCACCGACGGTGCCACTGGAGATGGCTATGGGAAGGCCATCAAACTTGCCGGACAGCTTGCTGTTTTTATGAGACAGCTTGGCTATCAGGCAGTGGCCTCCATGAATGATCTTGGCATGAATGTTCCTTATGCTGTGGCTGCCGGTCTTGGTGAAGCTGCTCGCAACGGTGCGGTGATTACTCCGCATTATGGACCCAGAGTTCGTGTTGCTAAGATTTATACGGATTTTGATTTTGTTGAATATGCAAAACCTCGCGACTTTGGAGTTGCCAGCTTCTGTAAGAACTGTAAACGCTGTGCTGATTCCTGTCCTTCAAAGGCTATTACCCTGGGTGATCCATCCTGGGGACCTGAATATTCAAATGATCCCGATTATATCTGGCAGGCCAGTAAGGGGGTATTCAAGTTTCATAATGATGCCAAGCTCTGTTTCAAATTCTGGATCGAGAACGATGGCTCATGTGCCGCCTGTATTGCAGCGTGTCCATACAATAAACCCGATTTCTGGCACCATCGACTGGTGGATGCCCAGAATGTTATTGCGCCAGGTCCTGTGCACAGCTTTATGCGAGAGATGGATATTCTCTTTGGCTACGGCAAGGTGAGTGATCCTGAGCGGGTAACAAAATTCTGGAAATCGGGGGTCAAGATATGATGGATCTTACCTGGTATCTCCTTGGCGCACTGAGCTGCGCAATTGTTTATGGTTTGTATGAACTCTCACAAAAGCAGCGTTTGACCTGGGTTGACTGGACGGGACTTATTCTCGGAACTTTCCTCATTCTTTTTGCCGTTGCCTGGTCAGTAGGAGCTGTTTTGGAAGGAGTACCACGGGCCGGCAGTATGGGTATGCTCCTTTTTGGTCTGCCTGGGATCGTCCTCACTACCCTGAGCCTTAGAATTATTACTGGTAGGAAGGAGAATATACCATGATGGCTCTCACCTGGTATTTTCTCGGCTTTCTCACCACAGCTTCTTTAATACTGTTCTGGCGGCTGTCAAAACAGTATCGCCTGAACTGGATAAGCTGGTTTCTGCTGATAAATGGTACGGTTCTTGTCTTTTTTGCTATTGCCTGGTCGGTTGGGGCTGTATTAGAAGGTGTGCCAAGAGCCGGTAGCATGGGAATGCTTCTCTTTGGTCTGCCCGGAATCATCTCCCTGACTTTTGGGATGCGTTATATCGTCAGTAAACTTGAAAAACGAACTGCACTGACTGAAGTACAGCCCTTAAAACCTTCTGAAACTGCTGCACCATCCGTGATTCCAGGTTCTAAAATGGCTAAGAAACCTGCTCTTAAGGTTCATCCGTTTATCCGTTTTGGTGCCTATGTCTCCTTAGCCGCAGCTTTTCTTCTTGGTCTAGCCAGTGGAGATACTGATTATGAAGCCATGGTCCAGAGACAGGTAACAGACGAGGTGCTCACCAAGGTGAATGACAATCCTGTGGTCTTTCAGCTCGGAGAAAAGGTAGAGGGCAAGGGTGAGTATGTTCTCATTCAGGAAGGCCAGGGCTATGGTGGCCCCTTTGTTATCGGCATTCGTATTCATGATGACGCCAAGATCGCAGCTGTCC
>JAOZUK010000627.1 GCA_029938715.1 Bacteroidales bacterium
TTACCGAGATCGTAGATGTAACCCCGCTGCCGCATAACGGCTGCCGTCCCGCCAAAAGGAGGAGGGTATAATTCAGCCTTAAGGATTAGAACCAAGCTGAAGAGGAATATTAATTTTTAAACTAAATAGATAAATGGCAAGATACAGAGGTCCAAGAACCAAAATTGCTCGTAAATTCTCAGATCCTATTTTCGGAACGGACAAGTCTTTTGAGAAGAAGAACTACCCTCCGGGAATGCATGGAAACAATAAAAGGAGACGCAAAGCTTCGGAATATGGTATTCAGTTGAAAGAGAAGCAGAAGGCCAAGTATACTTATGGTGTATTGGAGAAGCAGTTCAGGAATATGTTCGACAAAGCTTCCAGAAGTAAGGGTGTAACCGGTGAGGTACTCCTTCAGCTTTTGGAATCCAGGCTCGACAATGTAGTTTACAGGCTGGGATTGTCACCCACCCGTGCAGGTGCCCGTCAGTTGGTGACACACAGGCACATCACCGTGAATGAAGAAAATGTAAACATTCCTTCTTATACCCTTAAACCTGGCGACGCTGTTGGCGTAAGAGAGCGTTCAAAATCACTTGAAGTGATCACTGATTCAATCTCCACTGCCAGGTACGGATCTTCATCATGGCTCGAATTTGATGAGGCTTCTATGACCGGTAAATTTCTAAATCGCCCTGAGCGGGAAGATATTCCGGAGAACATAAAAGAGCAGCTCATCGTTGAACTTTATTCAAAATAATATAATCACATTTGTATTATGGCCATTTTAGCTTTTCAAAAACCAGATAAGGTCATCATGCTCGAAGCCGATGACAGGTATGGAAAATTTGAGTTTCGTCCTCTCGAACCTGGGTATGGTATTACGGTAGGAAACGCCTTAAGGCGCATTCTGCTCTCCTCTCTTGAGGGGTATGCCATCTCCAATATTAAGATCGATAGCGTGGAGCATGAGTTCTCAACCATTACCGGTGTAATCGAGGACCTTACAGAAATAATATTGAATCTGAAGCAAGTACGCTTCAAAAAACAGATTGATGATGTAAACGACGAGAAAGTCGCTGTTACCATCACCGGTCAGGATGATTTCAAAGCAGGAGATCTGCAACGTTTTCTCAGTGGATTCAAAGTACTGAATCCGGAACTTGTCATCTGCCACATGGAGCCAGATGTGAAACTTCAAATGGAAGTTACAATCAACAAAGGACGCGGGTATGTCCCTGCTGATGAGAATAAACCAGCCGAGGCTGAGTTTGGACTCGTGGCTGTTGACACCATCTATACTCCCATTAAAAACGTTAGGTTCAAAGTTGAGAACTACCGTGTGGAGCAGAAGACCGACTACGAGAAACTGATTGTAGAGATTGAGACAGACGGATCTATTCATCCCAAGGAGGCATTGAAAGAGGCAGCCAAGATTCTGATTTATCACTTTATGCTCTTTTCCGACGAGAAGATCACCCTCGACACCGATGAGAAATTCGCCAACGAGGAGTTTGATGAAGAAGTTCTGCATATGCGTCAGCTTCTGAAAGCCAAACTGGTAGACCTGGATCTTTCTGTCAGAGCCCTAAACTGCCTGAAGGCAGCGGAGGTTGAGACCCTTGGCGACCTGGTAAAGTTCAATAAGAACGACCTTTTGAAATTCAGAAACTTTGGTAAGAAGTCGCTCACCGAGCTTGAAGAACTTCTGGTCAACATGAACCTGACTTTTGGGATGGATACAAGTAAGTACAAACTGGACAAGGAATAATTGTAATGAGACATAAGAAGAGTTTTAATCACTT
>JAOZUK010000628.1 GCA_029938715.1 Bacteroidales bacterium
TTAATTACATTCCAGAAAGCTTCAATGTATTCTGGTCTGCGGTTCTGGTAATTCAGATAGTAAGCGTGTTCCCATACATCAATTCCCAGTACGGGTGTTCCTTTTACCTCGGCCAGATCCATCAGTGGATTGTCCTGGTTTGGAGTGGAGGAAACTGCCAGAGTACCATCGGCCTGCTTCACCAACCATGCCCAACCCGATCCAAACCTTGTGGCTGCAGCGGTGCTGAATTTTGTTTTAAAATCGGCGAATGATCCAAATGCGCCATTAATGGCTGTAAGCAATTCGCCTGTGGGCTCTCCACCGGCTGATGGTCCCATGACCGTCCAGTAGAGGTTGTGGTTGTAATATCCACCTCCATTATTTCTTACCGCAGCTGACTGAGTACTTACAGTTGCAAGAATCTCTTCAACGCTCTTTCCTTCCAGTGAAGATCCCTCCACTGCTTTGTTCAGATTGGCGGTATATCCTGCATGATGCTTCGAATGGTGAATCTCCATGGTCCTTGCATCGATAGAAGGTTCTAGTGCGTTGTAATCGTAACTTAAATCTGGTAACTTAAATGACATTATATAAGGGCTTTAATATGTGAATACTCCGTTTATTTAGATTGAATACAGATAACACACAGGATTAAGTTTTGTTCACAGTTAAATGGCTTTCACAGAACTTTTTCTGTTGTGCAACATTGGTAAACCGAACCCTTACTTTCAAAACATGAGATTTACCAGTGTTTTTGAGCGTTCGAATGGTTTTCTTACGGCTGGAATCTGCTGTTAAATATGTTCCAATAAAAGCTGTAACCGCGTATATTTGCCCAATCAAATAAATAGAAAGTTATGCCAACAGGTTTTTTTAATGTTCCGGTTCCTGTGAATGAACGGGTAAGGAATTACGCGCCGGGAACTCATGAGCGTGCCACCTTAAAAGAAGAAATTGAAAAGCTGAGGTCACAGGTGTTGGATATCCCTATGGTAATCGGAGGAGAAGAGATCAGAACCGACAACCGGATTCCCATTCATCCTCCCCACGAAAGGAAACACCTTCTTGGCCACTATCACAAAGGAGATGCCAGCCATGTGCAGATGGCCATTGAAGCAGCCATGGCAGCCAAGGAGAAGTGGGAAGCCCTCGGGTGGGAACATCGCGCCGCCATCTTCCTGAAGGCCGCCGATCTTATTGCCGGTCCCTATGGAGACACCATTAATGCAGCCACCATGCTTGCACAATCCAAGAATGTGATGCAGGCTGAGATTGACAGCGCCTGCGAAATGGCCGATTTCCTCCGGTTCAATGTGAAGTACATGAGCGAGATCTACGAGCAGCAGCCCATCTCCTCTGAGGGAATCTGGAACCGTGTTGAACAGCGCCCACTGGAGGGATTTGTCTTTGCACTTACACCCTTTAATTTCACCTCCATTGCCGGCAACCTGCCATCGGCTCCTGCCATGATGGGGAATACCGTGGTTTGGAAATGTTCCAACACCCAGGTCTATTCAGCCAAGGTGCTTATGGATGCATTTATTGCGGCCGGTGTTCCAGCCGGAGTAATCAACCTGGTCTTTGTATCGGGACCGGTAGCCGGGAACGAGATCTTCTCTCATCCCGACTTCGCAGGAATTCACTTTACAGGTTCCACAGGCGTTTTCCAGCACATGTGGAAAACAATCGGAGGCAATATTGAGACCTACAAATCCTATCCACGCATAGTGGGGGAGACCGGTGGGAAAGACTTTATTTTTGCCCATCCAACTGCAGATATTGAAGCACTGGTTGTGGCCATGGT
>JAOZUK010000629.1 GCA_029938715.1 Bacteroidales bacterium
TCCTTCCACTTCTGTCTTTTTCAATATCAAATTGGAAATGGGAATAACCTGATCCACCTGTATCAATTTCCTCTGCACAGGTTCTGCCAAATCGCCAGCTTCTTGCAGGCCATGCATCGTATCCACAAAAACCTGTTTCACATCGGTAAAGATCTCATCTGGGATCTCTCTCATATCAGGCTTATAGGAACCAATTCCAATAATGGTTTTTCCTCTCCACCACTGCTCTTCTCCGGGAACAACCGGATGATGCGATCCTGTTGCAGTAATCACAATATCAGAAGCCCGGCAAAGGTCCATTGCGCTCTTACAAGGTATGACTTCAACATCCTGGTAAAATGTATTAAACCGCTCCTTAAAACGGGTCATGATATTTTTAGTCCTATCCAGGATCCGGAGTTGACGAATGGGACGCTGCTGGCATGCAAAGAGAGCCTGGTGAAATCCCTGTCTGCCAAGTCCTATAACTCCCAGTGTATCTGTGTCTTCAGGAGACAGATATTTGATTCCCACGGCTCCCACGGCCGCTGTCCTCATGGCGGTCAGTTTGCTGCCATCCATCACTGCAAGTGGTTTCCCTGTCTGCCCGTCATTCAACAGCACCGATCCATAAATCATCGGCTCTCCCTTTTTTGTGTTCTCCGGGAAAACCGAAACCAGCTTGGTGGAAAAGTAATTTTCACCGAAACACGGCATTAGAAGAAAGGTGTTTTCACCCCGGTCGATATGGGTTCGTGGTGGAACCTCAACTCTTCCATTTGCAGTATCAATTAAAGCCTCTTCCATGGCATTTACCCATTCCTTAAAAGGGACTATATTCCCAATGGTGTCGCTATCAATCTGAATCATGTAAAAAAACTTTTCTTCAATGAAGTTTTCGCATATGAAGTTACTATGAATTTGCGTTATATAGAGTAATACAACTAATGTTTCATTCAACACCCCGTTACCATGAGAAAAACAATTCTTATCGCAATAGTTTTATTTTTTTCCTGTTTATCTTTTACACATCTCCTCGCTCAGACTCCGGGAGTAGAAAGCACAAAAAGGTTTTTCCCATATGCAGGGGTAAGCTATAACTTTCACACCATGAAAGTATTTCTGTGGAGCTCAAATGAAGGAAAGTATCATATTAGCCAGTTTCCGGGGATTGAAATTGGTTTTACGCTTTCTCCCAAAAGGGAAAATGGATGGCAAATTGAATATAAGAACACCTTTCTGGGTGAATTGGCCATATACGGCATTTATGATTTATTTACCAATCAGGGTTATAGTTTTTTGGAAGATATTGTTAACAGCACCATTGGTAATGGCTTCCTGGGCAGACTGGATATTGGTAAATCCATCATCCAGACACCCACTCAAAATCTGAATGTTGGCTTTATAGTTTCAGATAAGGTAATTCTTGGAACAGAAGATTATCCACTCTATTACAATCACGACCAGGAAACATACACCAATACGGGGTTTCATTTTACTCCGGGAATTTTCACCTCCTACGAAAAAATATTTCAAAATCAATCGATCCTGTCTGTTAATGTCTCTTTCAGCCAGTCGCTGTTCAACCTCCACCAGTTCGATGACGAAAGCTCCATAGACAATTTCGTTTTGCCTCTTTTCACCGAGCTGCAGATTAACTATCAACTGCCAGGTGGGGTGTATTTCAAAACAGGCACTATTATTCCAACCTCATTTAATGGAGTTCCAGCAGATGCAAGGATCAGTGTTGGGGCAGGGTATACTTTCCGCTACCACTGAAAACAAAGCCCCCCATTTCTGAGAG
>JAOZUK010000630.1 GCA_029938715.1 Bacteroidales bacterium
TGAAATAACTTTTAACTTAAAACTAAAAACTTATAACTAACTCAACACTCAAAACTCAAAACTCAAAACTTTCCCTATCTTTATGATACCATGCGTCTCAAAATACCATATTACTTAATTATTGTGCTTTTTTTTGGTTTTACCTGCCAATCGCAAACCATCATTCCCGGTGGATATGTTTCTGGGACGTGGGATGAGGCGGGGAGCCCGTATCATATTATGGAATCCATTACCATCCATGAAGACTCCTCCCTGCTCATCACAAAGAATGTTGAACTCCTGATGCATGATTCGGTTGCTGTTGTGGTAAACGGACATATTGCAGCCATTGGAGAAATTGGGGAATATATTTACTGGAATGCAGAGGAAATGGTATGGGATGGAATTTATATAAATGAAAATCAATCGGTCATGGATAGCTGTGTCTTCAGGAGCTGCATCTTTAATCCACCTGTTTCACCGGATAAGGCGAAAGGGGGGATCTTCAATATCAATAAACGCTCAAGGATCTTATTGGAAGATTGCTGGTTCAACAACATCAATGTAAAGCATAAAGGGGCGGCTCTTTATTTGAATGATGCTGATATAAGGGTAATAGGCTCATATTTTCAGTCAAATGAGGCCTGGAGTGATTCCTCCTCACATGGAGGGGCCATTTACATGGAAGCGTCCAGCCCAGTACTGTTTGGTAATTATTTTACCGATAATTCATCCCGGATTGCCGGTGCCATATATGGTTCAAATTCTTCACCCATTATCAGGGAATGCATTTTTCGGAATCAATACACCCGGGGTGGCGGGGGCGGAGTGCTGGTTCTCCATGATACTGGATATGTGGAGATCGAAAATTGTGAGTTTTCCAATAACTATGCTACCGGAAGCGGCGGTGCCATCGCTTTCCTGGAAGGAATAACAGGATTGGTGAAAGATTGCCTCTTTCAAGATAACCTGGCCGCTTCTTCCCAGTTTATCGATGTCGGCGGAGCGGTATTTATTACCGCTTATGATAACAACATCACCTTCGAGAATTGTAGCTTCAAAGGAAATACAGCACAGCTTGATGGTGGTGCAATCTACTCAGCTTCGGATATAAATGTTACAGGATGTTTATTCTATGGGAATATGAATAGTCCGAATCCATACAGTGGCGGAGGAGCCATCGCAGTGGCACAGGCAAATCTTAATGTATTGAATTCCACTTTTTCCTGGAACATGGGTGAACTGGGGAATACTATTTTTGGATTGGATGCAAATATTGCCCTTATTAACTCAATTATCTGGGGCGGTGAACCTCTGGGTAATTATAACATTTACTTAACTGAATATCAGACCGGAACAAATCTTTACGTTGGTCATACTCTTGTGGAAGGAGGGGCTTCATCTGTTGGAGGAGAAGGCCTTTATACTGTTGATTGGGCGTCAGGAAATATCGACTCCAACCCTATGTTCCTGCTGCCTGATTCAATTTTTTCCCTCGCCTGGAACTCCCCCTGCATCAATGCCGGGCGGTCAGATACCCTTCAGTTTTTTATTCCCGCTGAGGACCTTGCCGGTAATCCAAGGATCATGGGCGGTGAGATAGATATGGGCTGTTATGAATACCAGGGGCCGATTAGCATCCCTGAAAAAGTTAAGAATGAGGATTTTGTGGTTTATCCCAATCCGGCAAAAGATCATATCTACATCAGATCCGGCCGTGAATTTGATGGAAGGCTTACCATCAGTGACCTGTCAGGACGAACAGTTGTGGATAGAGAAGTGAATATTTCAAAAGACAGCC
>JAOZUK010000068.1 GCA_029938715.1 Bacteroidales bacterium
AATTTTCACCTTCTGATATCCCTGGTTTTCAGGTATGGGCCGGGCCCCTTTGTAATGCCGGATATTCTGGGCCATCTGCATATAATAATTATCGGTATACCCGTCTTTCATGGGATGGACGCAGCGGTTGAATTCCGAATTATACTGATCCACAAAAATAAAGGGATTGTTTCTTCCAAGCCATGGCATGGTATGGTCTCCCGGGGCAAAGCTAATCCCTCCTTTTCCATCAGGGTTATACTTACCGGCAGTCCACTCGTTCCAGTCATTGAGGTATAAGAATTCAGGGGCGGCCTCAATGGCTTCATCCCACCTTTCCTGGAAATAGATGCCATACCCTTCGGGTTTTTCGACCGTTTCACCTAACCAGGGAACAAAGGTTGGTTCTGGGAGATCATATTCATTTAAAGGGGGTTGTCCGCTTTCACGGGACCAGGATTTGCCCACGCCCATATTCTCTTCCGTCATGGTAACCGGGTGCTGGGCAGCGGTAACTGCAGCCTGTTCCAGTTTTCCATTGTGGGTAGCTATCAGTTCTTCAGGTTTCAATGCCTTTACCTTTGGATCGGCCAGGCTGTATCCAAAACTCCAGTTATCTTCGGTACCAACAAATCGCTCCTCTCCCCATTCATAATATCCCCACCACATGGTGCGTTGTGTGAAAAATTCTTTTACCTCTTTGGTATAGTCCAGGTAAAACTCTTCGGCATAGTCGGGATCCTTATAGTGGGGGTGACCGGGATCTGTTTTGGCTGCCTGATCATAGTTGGGATTGGGATGCTGAATGCCCCCCCGATTGGCATCAAAATTGGGCCGGCCGTTATACAACAACAGAGGTTTATCGTCCCAGTAAAACCAGAGGTCCGGATATTTTTCTTCCTTGTAGATTTTTTCGTACAGGTCTTGAACCACAGTAATGACAGGACCATTAAATGCCCAAAAACAGAATTTCGGCACCTTATTTCCCTCTTTCTTCATTTCACTCATTGTGCGAAAAGTAACTTCCCACTCATCCCAGTATCTCACCGCATTGGTCACATCCATAATCAATACATCCACCCCTGCATCGGTAAGCATGGAGATATCTTTGCGGATCACGTATTCGTCCTGGCTGAGGAAATAGCCCATTTCGGGCTCTCCCCAGTGATAAGAGTTGGTGTACCAGAGCTTATGATCTGCATCCAGCCTTGCTTCAGGATCGGCGTTCAATATTTTGGTTACATCGGCATCGTAGGTCTCTCCTGGTTTGTGTTTATCCTGGGTATGCCAGGTAATATAGAATATTCCGGTTACCCTTCGCTGATCATCTTTTAGAGTTCCCACCTCTTCAGCAGAAGGCATGTTTCGTCCCAGGGCATCGGTGGCCACCCAGGTGTCGGAGTAAATATCACGGTAGTTTTTTTCAGTAACTGGTCCTGATTGGGTATCCTGAGGAGGTGGCTGGGGTGAGGTGCATGCCACAGCGACCAGTAGAAAGGGAAGTACAGCTTTTTTCATCATTATGTATATATTTTAAAGGTGGTTAGTTCCAATGCCATAGATCTCAACTGCATTGTTGTGAAGGAGTTGTGCAGCAATTCTCCTCTCTTCATGATCCGTTATTCCTGTCTGGGATTTTTGCTTGTTAAGCGATTCCTTGAGCACCCTTCTTGTGATCATGGAAGCCCCTGCAGCCATTTCAACTGAGGTGGAATCGTTGCTCATGGTGATCTTATTCAGCGGGATGTAACCCAGCCAGGTATGAAGGGATTGTCTTAGAAAGTCGGGATTCAGGATGGGCTGCCAGCAGGTATCTATATAGACATTGGGATGGGCCTGGGCCAGGAATCCGGCCTCTTCCAGATAGGGCCAGCAATGGAGCATGACGATTTTCTGATTTGGATAGCGGTTGGCCAGTAGGGATAGGGGCAGGGGGTTTGAGAGAGGATGGTTATGAGTTCCCACATGGACCTGGTGGGGCCAGTGCCTCTGATTGGCCAGTTCGCAACAGGCATGCACCACCCAATCCTGGAATTTCTTCTTCTCCTCTTTAGAGAGGTCTCCCCTGAATACTACGGATTTTTCAGGCACTGGTTCAAAATCCAGAGAACGGCTGTAAGCCTGTAACTGCTTAATGCCCAAACAACCGTATTCCTCAGCCCTGTTGAATAACTTTTCAAGAAACTCCCTCCAGGACTTTGCGTCCACCGGATCAGTACCAAGGGTAACAGCCAGTTTATCCCTTCGGGAATTCTCCTCTTTCCAAAAATCAGTAAGTGGATCGATCCGCATCACGGTGGAAGTATAAGCAGACTCCTCCCTGGCCGAAGGGCTATTAAAATCACCCAAATAGAACTCAGGATGAACCGCTCTGATCAGGTGGGCGAGGGAAGCCTTTTTCATGAGCTTTTGACTCCAGCCAAACAGGTTTCGGTAATTATTATCGATCTCTATATTGATCTGTGAAAGCTTATCCGGATCGAGGTTGAGGATATCATACCCATAGGCCAGGTTGATTCCCAGCCTGAGACTCAGGAAAGTCCCCTTCAATCTGAAGTTTTTTAAGGCTTCAATCAGTTCGGCATATGCTATGGGGCGATCCTTTTCCTTATTCAAGGGATTGACTCCATTGCCCATCAGGCTTCCTGCCATATATGGATCAGCCAGCAGGTCCACCAGGGTGGTCTCCCGCTGGGGCAGGGCACCTGGTATAAGGTCTGGATTAAATCCTCCGGGAAATTGTCCGATGCTGAGGAGGGATCCCCAGTGTTCGTGGCTGCAAAAAACCGGAATATCCAGATAGAGATCATCTTCAATTGGATCTTCCTTAGTTTGGCCGGCAATCTTGCCTCCCGGAGCAATGGTCATTGCTCCAAGGATGGCACCTGTACTGAGAAACTCTTTTCTGTCCATTTGGTCGGATATTTATTTCATTTTCGCCTTACAGCGGTTTAATCATAAATGCGGTACGGTTGTTTAAACTGGGTCCCTTATAGGTGAATACCATGCGATAGAGCACTTCTCCCCAGCTGTTTTTTAACCTTGCATCTACCAGTACTTTCTCTTCTATAGTCAGTTCCACTTTCCTGGGATCATATTCCAGAATAAGTGCGAAATCTTCACCCTGCAATTGTATCTTACCCTCAGATATGTTTTCGGGAACCAGGCATGTCATCAGGTTCATGGTGGTTTCCCCTGAATGTTTTGAAAGGGAGAAATCCTCTTCCACTGAAAAGCTGTTTCCTCGTTTAAATTTGATGGTTCTGATCCAGGAGTCTACCATAGCCTCCTGGGGATAGGCCTCAGAAATGTCCAGTTGAAAGCGGACCTCCTTGCCACTGTTTTTGAATACCAGATCCTTAGCCTTGTACTGCATCCCGGGAGCTTGCTGCATGCCATTGATGGTAGGTGTGTTGTGATACTGCGACTGCATGGCCCATAAACTATATCTATCCTCGCTGAAGGTTTGCCTGGTATAGGTGGCCACTCCCACGTCAATCAGAGCAGGATGGCCATTGTAATAGAGGATAAAGTGTCCCACATCATTGTGGTTGTGGTTCTCCTGGTTATGTCCTCCCTTTGCAGCAAAGAAAAAGCCATTCCTTGAACCTTCTGAGTCCCTGGCCCCGCATATCTGAAGATCGGGAAGATAGAAATCATAGATCAGTGGCTCCATCTTTTTGGCACTGGTAATCTCCTCTATTCTGAAAAGGTTGATTAACTGAGCCTCCAGGTTTCCACCAGGCAGTTTGCTATCCCAATTGGCTTTTTTTGCCAGGAAGGCGCCGTAGGATTGCATAACCGGATCGGCTATGCTTTCTCCATAACGATATACCACACCAGGCCGGCCCCCGCTTTTTGAACTGGCATCGGCAAAATTGATCACATATGGATAGGCCACATTGGCCTTGTAAATATAGCTCCCGATGTTTTTGATGATCTCCTGATCAAAAATATCAATTTTACTTCCAGTGGCGTTGCGAAGCAACTCCAGGTATTCAAACATGGCCCCACCGGCATGACCCCAGTAGGAGGGACCTTCATCACAGCCTCCGTCGTCCTCATAAAAGTTGATAAATTTGTCCACCGAACGCATACTCTTATAGACAAACTTTGCTTTTGTTTCGGGGTCTTCTTCCATCAGTAGCATGGTGGTAAGTATGTTGTGGTTCACCCATGGATTCCAGTTGTTGATGTGGCTGCCGCCAAAACTCATCCACCAGAAGTCATCCCGTTCATAATAGATAGCAAGCACCTTATTTTGAATCTCATACCTGATCCGTTTCGAAATCAGGGGATCAATCTTATCGAACTCCTCTTCCAGGAAATAGTGGGTCCATGAGAAAAGGGCGGAGATCTCTCCAACAATCAGATCTATGACAGGCTCCTCCACATCGGGTAGCCCATTACCGGCCTCCTGTAAATACATATGGGCCGATAAAGCCCAGGTGGTTTGCTCAGAGAGTGCCCAGATACCATTGATAATCTGATCCAGGAATCTGCCATTTCCTTCGAATAGTTCGGCCAGCACCAGATCCTGCAATGCTTCTCTACGGGCACTCAAGGGGTGCTGCATGATATTTCGGTTCCCGCTTCGCTCAAATTCCAGGAAATCGGTAGCTTTTACTATACCCCATTCAAAATCAATGGCTTCCTCCCCACTTTGAATGATCAACTTCCTGTATTTTCCGGGAATGCGGTTCCATGCATCCCGTTCAGAATATGCCGGGAAACCAACCCAGCTGGTACCCGAAAGCAGTTGATCAGCAACCTCCTTTTCGGTGGTTGAATTGCTTAAAAGGTTGCGCTCTTTAGCCTTAAGAGCCTTGTAAACTGTATTGATAAAATCATAACGCAGTTTTGCATAATCACCTGCTTTCTGAATAACCAGGTGAGCGACAAGTTCTTCAGTTGGATCGATCCAGTATAGTGAACCAAAGGCGCCTCCCCAACCATAGGATCCTTCTGTAATCAGCATTGAATCAGCTTCGGAGGGGGAAATCACCTCGAAGCCAAGTCCAAACTTGTCGGTCGTTAGAGGAAGAAACAGGGAACCGGCTCCCAGTTCACCAATATGGTTTGTGCGCATCATCTGAATGGTTTCGGGTTTAAGTATTCTGATCCCGTTGTATTCACCCTGGTTGAGCAGCATCTGGATAAATATGGCGTAATCCATGGCCGTAGATGAGAGGCCACCACCACCGGAAAAGTACATCTTCATATTTTTCGGGTAGTTTGTCAAGGCATCAGAAGCGATGTCGAGCCCTTTGTTTCCAGTGCGACCCAGGTAGAGCTTCATCAGCCGGTCATGTTTTTCCTGTGGTAAATGAAAGTAGGTATCCTTCATTCCAAGGGGTTCAAAGATCTCAGATCTAAAGTATTCCTCCAGATTTTTCCCCGATAATACCTCTACCAGGTACCCCAGGATATCCGTACTGAGTCCGTATGTAAATTTCTCACCGGGTTCGTGGATCAGAGGGAGTTTGGAGATCTTCTGCATTTCCTCCTTCAGGGTAGTGCTTTTGGAGGGCACCCCGTTCATGATCATTGCTTTTGCATAAATGGCATTGCCTGCATCGCCTCCGTTCCCGGGATAGGCATACCCCGAGGTATGGGTTAACAGATCCTGAATGCTAACTTCGCGTTTCGCCGGTCGGGTCACATAGCTTGAATCCTTTTCGTTAAACAGATCAATGATCTTCGGATATTTAAATTCGGACAGATGTTTGGAAATGGGGTCAGGGAGATCAAGTTTCCCCTCTTCATAGAGCCTCATTATGGCTACGGTGGTGATCCCTTTGGTCTGGGATGCGATCCTGAAAATAGCTTCCTTTTCAAGTGGGATCCTGTTTTCCAGGTCCTCATACCCTGTGGATTGAAAGTAGACAATTTTCCCTCTTCTGGCCACCAATGCAGTGGCACCTGCTATATTTCCTTCTTCAACATTCCATTGAAAGAGCCTGTCAATCTCCTGAATTTTCTCCACTGAGAAACCCATCGATGAAGGAGGGGCTGGCTGAAGTAGTTGGGATTGCCATGTGGTTGGTTTTTGAGTGGGTCCGCATGAGGTGAGTAGTATACCCAGGAGAAGGCTTAAGGTCAGGTTTCTCATTATTCAAGAATAAGTGCATTGCTTTTCAGTGAATTAAAATCGATGGCAATGGGGCCGAATGCCGGAATAGCCATATTCTTCGAATCTGTGATGTTCATATGGGGATTGATGCCAGGTCCGCAAATTAACTGGCCGGTCCCCTGGGGGATGGCCGACAAATACAATCTCAATCCGGCCGGGTCCTCCGGATCCAGTTCAACCCTGGAGATTACATGGCCAAAGGGAGTTTTATCATCTATCCGTAATTCAAAACCAGTGGGTTTTCCACTGGCCTTTAGCATTCCGCTTACTCTACTGTAGAGCAGATGCAGGTAAGGAGATCCTACCACGGAATCCTGCTTCAATTCAATAGAGTGTGGCACAGGCTGATCTGCATGTCCCGGTAGATTGTAAATATGGGTCAGTGCAATCTCTCCCAATCGATTTCCCAGCACCTGGTTTGAAGGGGTGGAGTAGTGCGCCACATCATCCAGCTCAAGGTCGATCCCTGTGGTGAGATACAGATTGGACCGCTTCCTGACCACCTGGCGCTGAATCTCACGAATGGCCTCCCAGTTTCTGGCCATCTCCGGGTTATGGGTGATCAGCCTGCCAATTTGCACTATCAGGATGGGAAGATCGGGTTTTTCAAGATCCCTGCGTGTGGCATCTATAAATTGCAGAAGCTTTGCTTCGTATGTTTCGGGCTGACCCAGTATGGCCTCAGATTCGCCCTGCGCCCAGACCATCCCTTTAATCTGATCTCCTCCTGTGGATTGTGCCCGGTTTATCATGGCACCATAGAGACAACTATCGCCTGATGGGATATGATTGGGATCCCACTGGTCGATAGTGGATCCCCCCAGAGCACAGGGAATCAGTCCCATGGGCCTGCCTGTATTCTCCAGCAGGTGCCTGGCAAAGAAGAGTCCGGGTCCGGTTCCTCCAATGGGTATTTTGCCACTCATTGAGGCCCTTTTTTTGAATAACTCCATGGTGGACTCTATGGAGGTTCCCGAATTGCTGTTTAGTTCGTGAAAAGCCATGGCATATGCAGGTGCCTTTGCTTCAAAAATGCGGTGAATGGGACTTCGGGCAGTGCTCCACAGGTCGTCCATGTTCATCATCCAGATTTCCGGATTCACCAGGGTGTCAGGGGTGCGGCCTGCTCCCTGCATATTGGATTGCCCGGCAAGTATCCATACATCGCCCTCCTGAGGACAGGGATTGTACCCTCCAGGGACACCATGGGTATATTGTAGTGCAGGATCCTCCACATCCTGAATGTCGAAATATGCATCCAGATCCCTCATGGCAATCACCCGGATCCCTGTCTCTTCCAGGTAGTCCATGCATTGTGAAAAGAGCTCAGGATCAGTGTCTACCCAGGGATGAGCTATATCCGGCACGCCATGAAATTGTAATATAATTGCTTTCCCTGCTTCTGCCCGGTCGATGATGCTCTTGAAATGATCAAGGGTCCATTCCGGATAGGCATCGGCTGTAGTGGGGATTACCAACCGGTGATTTTTTTCGGGATCGTAGAGGGGTCCATTTGCGATCTTTCCGTAAGGGATCTCAGGCTGCATGCCCCGGCGGGCAAAACGGTAACCCATTTCTCTGATCTTCTCTATGGAGCCGGGAGCGAAGTGGTTCCCTGTATAGGCAAAGCTCACAGGTTTTGGTATCCCCTGTGAAGCCAGCGCAGAATCAACCAGGGCCAGGTTGCGATCCATCCGGTTGATGGCCTCTTCTGTATGGAGAGGTTCATGCGTCCAGGTATGGTTTCCAATTTCAAATCCCATCCGGTCAATTTCGGCCACCTCTTCCCAGGTAAGGAAGTGGGTTGTATCCCTCATCCAGGCATAGGATATAAAGAAGGTAGCTCCAAAACCTTTCTCCTGAAGCAATGGAGCCACGAATTCAAGATGGGAGGTGACTGCATCATCAAAAGTCAGGACCACCAGTTTTTGAGGAGGTTGCTCCGGTTTGCATCCTGTAAATCCTGTCCAGATCGCGATCAGAATAAAGATCCAGGACAATTTTGAAATTTTATAGCCTCTTATTTTCATTGGTTTAGTTGAATTGTAAAATGGTGTGTTCCGGAACCAACTTCCACAGGGTTATCACTACCCGGTAAATGTACCGTAGCCAGGGTATTGGGGGGAACGGTTATATGCCATTCGAACAGCTCTCCTGTTTTGGTCCATTCACTCTTAATTAAACCATAGGGTGAGCGGTGACTTGCTTTCACATAATCCAGGCCAGGCACCAGGGTAGGTTTCATTACAATCTTCTTAAAGCCGGGGTTCAATGGATCTGGTTTAATTCCGGCCAGGTCTTCATACAACCATATCAGGAAATCGCCCAGCAACATCACATGATTGCCCGAGTTCATGGCTGGATCGGCTGTATTCCCGTTCCATAGTTCCCAGATGGTGGTTGCTCCGTTTTCAATCATATAGCCATATCCGGGATAATCGGTTTGCGTGTTTACTGTATAGGCCAGATCGGCCCTCCCAAATTTGGTAAGGATCCGGTTGAAATATTGTTGTCCGATCAAACCTGTGGTAATATGGGAATGATGTTCCACTTCAATTTTCTCCACCAGGTTATCAAAGGTGGTTTGCTCATATTCCCCGGGAACCAGATCGAAGGCGAGGGCGAGAATATTGACCGTGGCTGAGTTATTACTGTACCTGAGGGTTTCGGGATTGAAGAACTCCTTATTGAATGCCTCTTTCATCCTTGAAGCGAGATCGTCGAAATATCTAACATCCTCAGTTTTTCCAAGTATCTCAGCATATCCCTTCATCAGCGTCAGATTGTGGTAGAAATAGGAGGTCCCCAGGTAGACTCCATCGGTCAGCCGTAAAGGATCTTTGGTATGAATCACCTTCGGATCGATGGGAGGAACACACCAGTCGCCATAAATATCCCGTGGCATCAGGTCGTCTTTCATATATTGATTGACCATGTAATCGACCCATTTTTTCATGGGGGTATAACTTTCGCCGATCACATCCTGGTCCCCGTACTGATCATAAATCATTTTCACCAGTTGAATAGGGGTTCCTGCCCAGGTGACGTTGTCGCCATAAAAGGGCCAGTATGCCGGGCAAACATCAGATATACTGCCACTCTCTTTCTGTCCGTCGAAGATGTCCACCAGCCATTTTTTATAGAGGTTGCTGATATCAAACATATAGGACTCTCCGCGCGATCCGGCCGCACGGTCGCCAAGCCAACCCTGTCGTTCATCCCGCTGAGGACAGTCAGTCGGTATGCTTCTGTAATTTCCGCGTATGCCCCATATGGCGTTTTTATATACCTGGTTGATCAGTGGGTCGGAACACTCAAATGTTCCGGTCAACGCCAGGTCATCATGTATCACCTTTCCTTCAATGGTCGACAGATCGGGTTCTCCCGGGTATCCGCTAAGCTCCACATACCTGAATCCATGAAATACAAAGCGGGGCTCAAAGGACTCCACGCCCTCACCTTTTGCCATATAGGTATCGGTTACCCTGGCTCCTCTGATATTGGCCAGGTAGAGGGAGCCATCCTCTTTCAGGGTTTCAGCAAAGCGCTGTTTGATGACGGTTCCCTCTTTAGCCTCCACTGAAAGCTTTGTCCAGCCCACTATATTTTGTCCCATATCGAAAATAAACACACCTGGTGCAGGATTGGACAGAGCTACGGGATGGATGGTCTCGGTGATCCTCATGGGCTCGATGGGCTGAGATGAAATTTCCGGGGAGGATGGTTCCACCAGCTCAACATCAAGCCAATCCGAATCATCAAATCCGGTTTCGTTCCAGCCTGTAAGTTCCATACGGGCATCGTAAAATTCACCGTCATATTCATTGTTCTCCCTGATGGGGCCTCTGGTTGTGAGCTTCCATGATTCATCACTGACTATCTTCACTCTGGAGCCATCCTCATATTCGATCTCCATTTGCAGCAACAATTTTGGAAAACCATAAGTAAGGGTAGGAGTGGGTGCATCGATGCGGGGAGAGAAATAGCGGCCATTGCCCAGGATCACACCCACTGTATTTTCACCTTCTTTAAGCTGATCTGTTATATCATAAGTGACATAGTAGGAACGTTTGGGGTATTCCGACAAGGCAGGAGAGAGCACATGGTCACCCACCCGGCTTCCATTTAAATAGAGCTCATAAGTTCCCATGCCCACGATATAGGCCATGGCTCGTTTTACAGGTTTTCCGGTATTAAAATCCTTTCTTAGATAGCGGGCGGAGAGTATTCTATTTTCAATATCCGGTTGGTCAATTCCAAGGGCACGGTCCAGCCCGATCCAGGTGGCCTTCCAATCTTTCCTGTTAAGTAAGCCCATGCTGAATGTGGTTAACTTGCTCCAGGGGGAGGGCTGATCATTTACATCCCAGGTCCTTACTTTCCAGTACACCTCCGCACCGGAATAAAGGGGTTCTCCTTCATACGCTACCATATCAGATTGTGCGGAGATAATTTTCTCAGAATCCCAGAGATCTGCGCTTCCTTCAGACAGAAGGGAGGGATCGGTAGCTACCAGGACCTGGTATGCGGTCTGCTCAACATCCTGCTCCCCAGTCTTCATTTTCCATGCAAACCGAGGGTGCTTCCTGTCGATACCCAGGGGTTCGTCCCTACCTTCAGTTTGTAATTCCACAAGCTGTATGGATGGTATCTGAATGCAGGAGATCAAAAACACCAACAGAATAACTAAGGATCTTGAGTAATTCTTTTTTGCAAACATTTATTAGAGAGTTTTATAGGTTGATAACCCATAAAGATAGGCATTGAAGCAAATCAGATAAATACCCAATACGCGCTTTCGTTTGCACTTTTTGGATCAAAAAAAATAGGAGGATTAATGAAAAGAGATCTGGCAAATCACTAAAAGCGGAGTATATTTGGGGGAAGTAAGAAAAATCGCTCCCTAATGAAGAATATCACAAAGCTATTGCTTTTTAGCACCGCCCTTTTATTCAGTTGTGACAGCAACAGGGTTGAGAACAATCTATTTGAAAAATTTCAAAATCCTGCTGCAGAGGCCCGGCCCATGGTACGCTGGTGGTGGAATGGAAATGCAGTGGAAGCAGATGAAATAAAGCGTGAGCTTGCAGTGATGAAAAAGGCCGGTATCGGGGGGGTAGAGATCAATTCTATTGCCATGCCAACTAACGCAAAGAAGACGGAAGCCATCCCACTCCAGTGGGCCGGAAAGGAGTGGTGTAACATGGTGAAAGTTGCAAGTGAAGAGGCCAAAGAACTTGGAATGATCACCGACCTGATTGTAGGCTCTGGCTGGCCTTTTGGGGGCAGGTTTCTTAAGGAGGATGAGATCATGCAGCGTCTGGGTGTAAAAAAACAGAAGCTGAAAGCAAATAGCACTATAAATCTTGATGTTTTGGAGTATCTGACTTTTAAAAGCCACTATACACCCGGAACTGTTGTTTCCAAAGAGACCAGTGATGTGGAATTGATCTCGGTCAAGCTTATTCCCTTGGAGGTGAATTCTCTGGATGAAATCATCGATATCACCTCTGAGATCAAGGATAACAAATTGATTTACAAGGCGGATGATAAAGATTACGTAATGGTGTTTGTCTACAATGAACGTAACTTCAAATCGGTCTATCATGGTTCTCCGGGGGCAGATGGCCCGATTATGGATCACTATAAAGAAGAAGTGGTACTGAGCTATTTAAACAGGCTAAAAGCCATTGAAAAAGAGACAGGTTTGCCTCTTTCAGAACTTATCAGGGCTCTGTTTTGCGATAGCATTGAGCTTGGAGGATCTAACTGGACAGACGATATGAAAGAACAGTTTAAGGTCCGAAACGAGTATGATATTACACCCTACCTGCCTTTTGTGATCCAACCCAGCAGCGAGCCAAACAGGTATGAAACCTCCTCCGGCATGGCAGAAACCATTGAACGTGTCCAGTATGATTTTTACAATACTATCATCGGCGTTTTTCTGGAAAGGTTTACCATGCAATTTCAGGAATTCTGTACCGAGAATGGGGTGCTTTGTCGGTATCAGGCTTATGGAACACCTTACTATATGGGCCTGTTCCAGGGCAATATGATACCGGATATTCCGGAGAGTAACAACTGGATCTATTCGGGAGCAAGAGATGAAGCCGAAGCATCTGAATATACCTGGGTTCAGGGACATGGGTATTTGCTATGGAATAAAGCAGCCTCTTCGGGGGCTCACATCACGGGCCGGAACATTACAAGTTGTGAAGCCATCACCAACGTGCATGGGGTATTCAGAACATCGCTTGAGACAGTGAAGCAATCGGACGACATGAATTTTATAACGGGAATGAATCATGCAGTACTGCATGGCTATAACTATTCACCACCGGAGGCCGGTTTCCCGGGCTGGATTCGTTATGGAACCTATTTTAACGAGCAGAATACCTGGTGGAAATATTTTAATTATTGGGCAGATTACAACGCCAGGCTCTCCTCTGTATTTCAAAATACCAGTCCGACAGCTGACATCGCAGTCCTTGGTCGTCTTCGTGATTTCTGGGGAGAGGATGGCCCTATCCGGCATGTATTTAACATGAATCCATGGTACTACGCACGCCTCTGGGAACCTATTAGTAACCTGGGTAGTTCATGTGATTATATTCACCAGCCTGTTTTGGAGCAAGCAACTATTGAGGGTCAGCAATTGATTTGCGGTGAAATGAGCTATAAAGCTGTTATCCTCACCGATGTGGAGTCGCTTACTCCTGAAGCATCCGTAAAACTCGAAGCTTTTGCAAAGGCAGGTGGTAAAGTTGTATTTATTGGTAAAACTCCATATCGCTCACTTTCATTTGTGGATGCGGATAAAAATGACAACATCGTAAAAGATGCAATGAAGGGTGTTCTCAGTAATGAAAATGCAGTTAAAATAGCTGCACCTGAAGAGACCGCGGATTTCTTATCATGGACTAATGTGCTTATGAGAAAAGTCGAAATTGAACCGCAGGTAAAAATAGGCCATCCCGTAAGCCATCTCTATTTTATGAAACAATATTCAGGTGAGCAGGAGATCTTTTTCTTCTCCAATTCGGATAGAAAGAGTGCTGTGGAATTTGATGTGAATTTTGAAACAGGCAACAAAATTCCTTACATCTGGATACCGGCAACCGGTGAACGCTTTACCTTGCCATATAGGAAGCGAAATGAACTTCATTTGAGATTAGATGCTCTGGAGTCCGCCCTGATTGTTTACGACCCGGCAGACATTGATTTGCCGTCCTACCAATTTGCCAATGCCCCAACTGGCACGACTGCAATAGATGCATCCTGGGATGTGAAATTTGAACACATCAACGGTACGGTATTTAACCGGAAGATGGAGCAGTTAATCGATTTCAGGTCTTCGGATGATGAAGCCATAAGGAATTTTGCTGGCACGGTAACATATAGCGCCACCTTTGAAAATTCAGGCAATGTTAAATATATCAACCTCACAGAAGTAAATGAGGGGGTGAGCGAACTTGTCATTAACGGCCAGGCTGCTGGCATGAAATGGTATGGCAATCATTGTTATGATATTACCAAATTTGTTAAGCCAGGCACGAATGAGGTGGAGATTAAACTGACCAACACACTTGCAAATTATTGCAGCAGTTTGACAGATGATCCTGTTGCACAAACATGGACAGGGTTTTATAGTACTCTGGTTTCAGCTGGTTTAGAGGGAGTTGAATTAGGGGAGGATAAATGAAAAAAAATATTTCTTTCCCACATCCCAGGGTCCAGATAGCTGATGTAATCAGGAGGATATACAAGACTGGATTGACCACCACCACAGGAGGTAATATCTCCATCCGTGAGGAAAATGGTGATATCTGGGTGACCCCTGCCCGAATCGACAAGGGCTCATTGAATCAGAAAGATATTGTATGTGTAAAAAAGGATGGAACGATTATCGGACCTCACAATCCATCTTCAGAATTCACCTTTCATAAGGCCATTTATGATACCCGGCCTGATATTAAAGCTGTAATCCATGCACATTCGCCTGCACTGGTCTCATTCAGTATCGTCAGAAAAACTCCAAATATCAATATCATTCCCCAGGCCAGGCATATTTGTGGTCCCATTGGTTATGCGAATTATGCCATATCGGGCGGGGCAAAATTGGGTGAAGTAATCGCGGCTGAATTTAGTAAAGGGTTTAAGTCTGTAATCCTGGAAAATCATGGGGTTGTCCTTGGTGGAGTTGATCTGAATGATGCCTATGTGCGCTTTGAGACCCTTGAATTTGTAGCAGGAGCCATAATTAATGCCCGGACCATTGGTGAGCCAGTTTATACTTCAGATGAGCAAATTGAAGCATGGGAATCACAGATCCCGGCCGATTTGCCAGAAATGAATCATGCGGATCATTCACCAGATGAACGATCCATTCGTGAGAGCATCAGTGAACTGGTTCGCAGGGGCTGTGATCAGGGCCTGATGATAGGTTCTTCAGGAACGTTGTCTGTCAGGTGGAAGGAAGATGATTTCCTGATTACCCCGAGAAATGTCCCTCTTTGGGAGATTGGTGTGGAAGATGTGATCCAGGTGCGGGACGGGAAACGGGAACCCGGAAAGCTTCCCAGCCGGGCGCTCCATGTGCATGCCCGGATCTATAAGGAAAATCCGCATATTAACTCCATCATACAGGCCCAGCCACCTCATGTGATGGCCATTGGGGTTTCCACAGCCGAGTTGAATGTACGTGTCATCCCCGAGAGCTGGTTCTTCCTGAGAGATGTGCCAAAAGTTGAGTTTGGCAAGCAATATGATCAGACCGGGACCATAGCAAATTTTTTCTCTCCCACTGCACCTGCACTCATTATCAGGAATGACTCGATTATTGTTACCGGCGATAAGTTGATGCAAACTTTTGAGAGGTTAGAGATTGCAGAGTTTACAGCTCGTTTAATGATTATGGGAGAGACACTGGGGGAAATGGTACCAATGAACCAGGAGCAAATTGATGAAATGATAGATAAATTCGACTGAACCATGAGTAAACAAAACTATCCCATGGTGGTATCTGAAATGGATCATAAGGGGGTTTATAGAATCACAGCCCGGTTGCAGTAATGTGGTACTCCCCGGGATGCAGATCAAACTCACCAGAGTTAATTGTGGCTTGATCGGGGGTATATGTTTTTCCCGATCTGGTCTCCGTTATTGTCAGATGCCTGAATGTATCAGCTGATAGTTTCACCATGGCCACACTGTTCTCAGGAACTGTAAAATCAAATACAACTTGATCCTGACCCTCTTTTGACCAGCTGGAGATGATCTCCCCCTGGGGTGAAATATAGTTGCATTTCATAGAATCAAGACCTGGAGGAATGGAGGGTGACAGATGGAACCGCGCAAATCCGGGATAGGCAGGATCAGGCCTGATTCCCCCAAGCCATTGGTAGAGCCATTGGGATACAGACCCAAACATCGGATGACAGTTTGAATAGGTATTGTCACTCTCCTTCCAGGTCTCCCAGATGGTGGTGGCTCCACGGTCAATCATAAATCCCCATCCGGGGTAGGAAGTGGAATTTACCACATCAAAAACCGCATCGGAATGGCCCGCCCGGGAGAGAGCCTCCAGGGTATATTTGGTTCCGAAGATACCCGTAGACAGATGTCCCGAAGGTCCGTCCTCAAGGGCTGATAACAGAGAGTCCACGGCGGCCACTTTTTCATTTTCAGGCACGATATCGTGGTAGAGGAGCGTTGCGAATAGGGTTTGCCTGTTTATATTTCCTGTCACAGGCTGATCCCAGTAGAGGGCGGCTATCTTGCTTCTCAGATCCTCCGCCAGCTCCCTGTATGTGTTCATGCGCTCTGTGTCTCCCATAACACGGGCGAATTCTTCCATAATCTGAGCACATTGCAGGTAGTGTCCTGTGCCGGTTAACTCAACCGGAACAGGCTCAAGAGATTCATGATCGCTGAGGCCCTGGTCGACGATACCCCCCGGATGAATTCTGGCTGCCTTCTCCATCCACTGAATGTCCAGATCATACAACTCCCTGATGATTTCAGTGTCGTTATAATAGAGGTAGAGGTAATACTGAGTAGTTAAGAATGCTGATTCCCAGCTTAAGCCACAATACTTTATACCTACAGAAGGAGCAGTGTCAACAAATAAGGAATCATTGAGGGCATCGACCCAGTCGTAGATTGTTTTGCGATAGAACGACTGCATATCAAAATTGCAGATAAATGCTTCGCTTGTTGCATTCAGGTCCCCGCCATAACCGAATTTCTCCCTGGCAGCACAATCAGATTGAACACCTATAAGGTTCGAAAGAAAGGTTCTCTCTGAGGCATCCTGGATGGAATTAATCAAGTGGGAAGAGCAGGTAAAATGGTTCCTGTTTGCAACCCTGGAATTAAGAGCAATGCCCTGAATATCGGATATGTTCGGTTTGTTTTCCAGTCCGGTAATCTCCATGTACCTGTAAGTGTGGAAGGTAAACTCGGGATTGTACCATCTTTCACCTCCATCCCCAACAATATATGAATCGGTTTGCCATGCAGTGTCGGGAGCCCCTGGTCCTCCAACTCCTTTGCCCTTGATTTGTCCGCATACGGTGGTCATGGGATTCAGCTCTCCATGATCGTAAACGCGTTCTCCAAACCTGAAGGTGATGGTATCCCCCCTGTTTCCCCGGAGTTTGATTCGATAATCTCCCGTAAAATTCACCCCCATATCTACTATATACCTCTTGTCTCCCCGGGAGCTTATCTGAACCGGATCAATTGTATCAGTGGCCAGGATAGGAGGGAAGAAGGCTTTTTGCAAGACACCACCTGGGCTGGTACTTATGGCTGCGTTCTTCCAGTCAGAGGCATCGAACCCAGCTTGGTTCCACCCTGGTATTTCTCTTTTTGCATCATACACTTCACCCAGATAAATGCTGTTTCGGATCACCGGACCATAGGCATATTGCCAGGATTGATCGGTGACAATTTCAAGGGTAGGTCCGTCTTTCTGTTCGATAACGAGCCTGGCAATAAAAACCGGCCTACCAACCGGTAAACTGTTACGCAGGTTCCTACTACCCCACATGCGCATGGGCAGGGGGTTATAAAAACCATTACCCAGGCTTACACCCATGCAGTTTCCCCCATCCAGAATGGCGGAAGTAACATCATATTCGGAGTAGTAGATTCTTTTGCTGTAATCGGTCCAGGCGGGATCAAGTTGTAGATTCCCGATCCGGTTCCCGTTTAAGGTGGCCACATAGTATCCAGCAGCAGTGATATAAAGGGTAGCTGATTCAATCTTTTCCTCTATGTCAAATTCTCTGCGGAATATGGGCGAGGGATCATCTTCATAATAGAGCGAATCAACAACCGGCAACTCAACTCCATCTCCAATCCAGCTGGCACCGTCCAAATGTCCTTGTTGTGTTCCCGACTTGTCCGTTTGATGGACACACCCAAAGGCAGCCATATATATCAACAGCAATAGTTGAAGCTTAAACAGTTTTTTCATGTGGATATGTGTAAAACCAAACAGTAAGGTTAAATATATCATTAAATTCTACCGATTATAAAGTTCAATTTTTTTTTTGGAAACTCATGCTGAGTTGTCGAAGCCAAATAGTGCAAATAGAAGCTCCTTTTGTGCATTGACTCTATTCGCTGTCAAATATAACTTGGGATCGGTTTACGACAGCACCAAATCTTATGAAATACAGCAATATTCATGAAGATCAGAAGAAGGATCTTTCAACGACAATTTCTGCAAAAGACAGGGCCAGATTGCGCGAAATGGCCAAACGCTGGATGGAGATTGCTTCAAGCGATGAGATGCAGGAAAAGAAGAGTGCCTGGCGAGCAGTTCATGATCTGCAGCCCAAACGTCCGGTGATCCTGTTTGAAACCTTATCTGTGTCCGGATATGTTAAAGAGGAAGAGCTACTATGTGAAGATGAGCTGCTTCGAAATGTCGAACGAACCATGCTCTACTCCATTCGACAACATGAGACGGTGAATGATGACCTGGTCCTTGAACCCTATTTCAGACTGGCCTGGAAGGTCAGTAAATCAGATCATGGGGTTAAAATTATTGAACATCATGCGGAAGATTCAATGGGTTATGTATCAAATTTCCCAATAAAAGCCCCGGAGGATATTTCAAAGTTAAAACCCAGGACATATAGTGTGAACCGGGAAGAACCCCTCCTTTTGAAAACAAAACTTTACGATATCTTTGGAGATATTATGCCGGTAGTGGTGGGGAATTATGACAACTTTTTCACCGATACAGGTTTTACGGCCTTTACAGGGAACAATTTTATTGGCATCACCATGGACCTTTTTAAGCTCATCGGATATGAAAATATGATGTTGTGGCCCATTGAATTCGCGGATGAATTACATCAGATTCTAAGCTACCTTCGAGACGACAAGGTCAATTTCTATCATTGGCTAAAAGAAGAGAGGCTCCTTGCTTTAAATACAGATAACCAGCTTGCCGGGCCCTCCAGCTATGGCTACGTGTCTGATTTGCCCGAACCAGGTTCAAAAGACGATGTGGATTTTAAAGATCTTTGGGTTTGGCCCGAATCACAGGAAACCACAAGCATAGATCCTTATATGTTTGATGAATTTTACCTCCCCTATATAGCTGAAGTGGCAAATATGTTCGGACTGAGTTACTATGGCTGTTGTGAAGCTATAGATGATCGATTCGGACAAATTTCAAAAGCCATTCCGAATTTAAGAACCGTCTCCGTATCTGGGTGGAACGATTTATACAGGGTAGGGGAGCTGCTGGGCAATGACTATGTCTATTGTCGAAAACCTACTCCTGCATTACTAAGTGGGAAAAGCCCCAATTGGGAGAGGATCCGAAAAGATATGCAGGATACATTTAATGCCTCAAAAAATGGCTCTTTGGAGATTGTTGTACGGGATGTTTATGATATTGATGGCGATATGCCAAGGATATCCAAATGGGTGGACATGACCCGAAGCATAATAGGGATATAATGGAAACCAAATTGTTATCGTCGATGAAGTCGCTTGTAATAACTGTCATTTCTGGTTTAGTCGTCCTTTTATTTTCGGCCTCAGGGCACCCGGAGGCTCCCGCTTATGAAAACCAGGTTGAATCTCATTCTCCAACCCTAAAAGGAAGAGGAGGGAGCATCCGGCCCTGGAAGGAGAATCCGTCCTACTGGCAATACAGGGGAAACCCGGTTTTGTTGCTCGGGGCATCCAATAACGATAATCTTTTCCAGGAAAAGGATTGTCTGGAACAGTTGGAGCGATTAGCCGCGGTAGGTGGTAATTATATCCGGAACACCATGAGCGACAGGGATTCAGGTAATGTCAGGGCTTTTGCAAAGAATCCGGATGGGAAATACGATCTGGAAAAGTGGAATGAAGCTTACTGGAACAGGTTTGAAGGCATGTTGAAGCGTGCCCGGAAACTTGGCATTATCGTACAGATAGAAATATGGGACCGTTTCGACCATACGGATAACTACTCTTATAACAAAGCCGGTGATACGCGTGACCTGTGGCAGGAAGATCCGTACAATCCCGGGAATAACATCAATTATAAGGATGAGGAGACAAATTTTGCAGAAAGATATGATGCGCACCCCGGATCCAACAAGCACATTTTCTTTCTCAGTGTGCCCGAGCTCCAGAACTGTGAACCAGTGTTGAAATACCAGCAGTCCTTTGTGCTGAAGCTCCTGTCTCTTACTCTGAAGTATGACAATGTGTTGTATTGCCTGGATAATGAAACCAGTGGTAAGGAAGAGTGGGCGACCTACTGGGCGAAATTTCTCAGGGAGCATTCTGAAGGAAAAACAATATGTATCACAGAAATGTGGGACGATTGGAATGTGACTTCGGATATGCATAAAAGGACCATCGACCACCCGGAACTGTACGATTTTGTAGACCTGTCCCAGAACAGCCACAATACCGGGCATAGGAACTGGACTACTGTACAGGCTGTTCTGGAGAATGTAAGGCATTATCCACGGCCGGTAAACAGTACAAAGGTCTATGGCTGTGATAAGGGAAAATGGAATGAGCGGGGGATCAACACTGATCATGCCATTCGCACAGTTTGCAGGAATATCATGGGTGGATTTGCTTCCAGCCGCTTTCACCGGCCCTACGAGGGACTGGGATTAAGTGAGCCTTCACTGAATTGTATCCGTGCCATAAGGGAAATTGAGGCATATGTGAAGATCTGGGAATTGGATGTGGTCTCAGACTTAACTACTGATGAAGGCATGGAAGCCTATCTGAGAAGCGGGGAAGGGAAAGCCTTCCTTCTGTACCTGCCAATGGGAGGGAAGGTAGATCTTGAGATCAGTGATCCCCAGGCTTCCTATACCCTCAGATGGATCGATACGGACGATGCACAATGGCGGGATGAGAGCACAGTTGAAGACAGGAGTAAGATTGAACTGGATTCCCGGGGTAACAGGAGTTGTTTTGCCCTCATTGTGCTGAAGGATTGAAAGCATCACAACTGCGGTAAAGATGGTTTTCACACATCACTTTCCTCAAGAAAATCAAACAAATAGTAAATCACCCCCATGTGGCAGCTGTACCACCACTGGTTGTATTCAAATCCCACCACAATCCGCTTGTCGGGCTGAAGGTAATAGGTGACATAATTGGCCGTCTGCATGGCCCGCTCCCTCATCTTTGCATCACCGGAAGCCTCTGCAAGTTCCTTCAACATGGATGCCCAGTTCAGGCTGTGTATGCCCATAACCACATTGCACTGCAACTGCTCACGGATTCCTTCGGCCGGATTAAAACCATCTATAGGATCCATAAAGACCTCTTCCACCCAGGCATTGAGTTCCAGGGCCATTTCCAGGTAGCCATTGCTGTCTGTCTGGTTGGCCAGCAGGTAGCGGATCACATCCAGGCAATCGTAATTGGTACGCCCCTCTGTGCTTTCCGGGATGTCTTCATAGAAGCCTCTAAATTCTTTTGTTTTGACGGGACCGGTGATCAACCACTCCCATGTCCGGTCACGGTTGGCACGGTACTTATGGTTCTGGTTAATTTCATCCAGGGCCTCGAACAGCCTGATGGCATAGATGACGCTGCTGGTATATTCTTCGATCACTTCTTCTGTTTCCGGATCCACCCGGAAAGGCCAGGTGCCGTTGGCCCGCTGATTCCCGGCCAGGGTCCGGGCGATAGCTTCAGCTGCCTGTAGAAACCTGGGCTCCTCGTTGGCTTTAGACAATTCAATAAAAGCAAGAGCCATAATCGCCCCCTTGTCGGGCATGATTCCGCTCTTATCCCTGAATCCCCCCGGCTTTTTCTCCTCAAATGTACTATAGGGCATGTTCCCGTAGGCCCAGTTATCCGGCGTGCTGTGTGCGATATTCCAGTCCGCCAGCTTCATGGCTTCTGCAAGCGCCT
>JAOZUK010000069.1 GCA_029938715.1 Bacteroidales bacterium
AACAGATATGAAGGAAACTGAGAATTGCTACATTTGGTAATTGTTCTAAAAAAAAAGCATAGCATGGCAAAATCAAGAGGAGCCATTGTGGTTGATGTAGAGAGATGTAAAGGTTGCCAGATCTGTCTGGTAAATTGCCCCACGGATACCATAGGAATGGCTGAAGATGTAAATGGGAAAGGTTACCACTATGCCTATATGAAGAGCCCCGAAAATTGTACAGGATGTACCAATTGCGCAGTTGTGTGCCCCGATGGTGTAATTACCGTGTACAGGGTTAAACAACACTAAAGAGAACTTTATGAAAGAACTGGCATTAATGAAGGGTAACGAAGCCATTGCTGAAGCTGCCATCAGGGCTGGAGTAGATGGTTACTTCGGATACCCCATCACGCCACAATCTGAGGTCATGGAATACCTCATGCTGCAGAAGCCCGAGGAGCGCACCGGAATGGTGGTCCTCCAGGCGGAGAGTGAGGTAGCCTCCATAAATATGGTTTACGGGGCCGCTGGTACGGGAAAAAAAGTAATGACATCATCTTCCAGTCCCGGAATCAGCCTGATGCAGGAAGGGATCAGTTATATTGCAGGTGCCGAGCTTCCCTGTTTGATCGTTAATGTGGTAAGGGGAGGACCCGGACTTGGGACAATTCAACCTTCACAGGCCGACTATTTCCAGTCTACCAAAGGAGGCGGACATGGAGATTATCGACTAATCGTACTTGCACCTGCTTCTGTACAGGAGATGGCCGATTATGTAGATCTTGGATTTGAATTGGCCTTTAAATACAGGAATCCCGCATTGATTTTGACCGATGGACTTATTGGTCAGATGATGGAGAAGGTAGAGCTGCCAGCTCAGAAGGAGCGAACCAACAAGTTCGATCAATCCTGGGTTATTACCGGTAAAACAGAAGATCGGGAACGGAATATCATTACTTCGCTGAACCTGGTGGCCGATTTACAATATGAACATAACCTGAAACTCCAGGAGAAATACAAGAAAATGGAGGAGGATGTGATGTTTGAGAAGATTGAATGTGATGATGCCGAGTTTCTTTTGATTGCTTATGGATCCAGCGCACGAATCTGTCAGAAAGTGGTAGAGATTGCCAGGGGCAGAGGAAAAAAAATTGGTTTATTGAGACCCCAGACCCTGTTCCCATTTCCAACGGTAGCCATATCTAAACTTGCCCGTCGGGTGAAGGGAATGATGTCTGTGGAGCTTAGCGCAGGCCAGATGGTGGAGGATGTGAAACTGGCTGTCAATGGTAAGGTTCCCGTTTATCACTATGGAATGCTCGGTGGGAAAATTCATTCCCCCGAGGATGTGCTGAGTGAGGTTGAAGATAAATTTTTAGGAGGATATTAGATGGATATTAAAGAGATAATTAGGCCGGATAACCTGGTTTACAAACGCACCCCCCTATTAACAGATGCTACGCTCTCTTATTGTCCTGGTTGTGGGCATGGAACCATCCACCGGTTGATTATGGAGGTCGTTGAGGAGATGGGTATTCAATCTGAAACCATTGGGATTGCCCCGGTAGGTTGTTCTGTACTGGCTTATGAATTCATGGATATTGATATGTCACAGGCTGCACATGGAAGGGCTCCAGCGGTGGCTACCGGGATCAAAAGATTGTGGGAGGATAAATTCGTATTTACTTACCAGGGCGATGGAGACCTGGCCGCCATTGGAACCGGAGAAACCATTCATGCCTGTAACAGGGGGGAGAACATAACCATTTTCTTTGTGAACAATGGAATCTACGGAATGACCGGTGGACAGATGGCACCAACCACCCTGGAGGGGATGAAATCCTCCACTTCACCCTATGGCCGTAACAATAAGACCATGGGTCCGCCCATCAAAATTACCGAAATGATAGCACCGCTTCCTGGTGTCCATTATGTAACCCGGCAGGCTGTGCATAAGCCAGGTCCGGTGAGGAAATCGAAAAAAGCCATTCGCAAAGCCTTTGAGGTACAAAAAGAGAAGAAGGGATTGTCATTTATTGAATTTGTTTCCAACTGCAATTCGGGTTGGAAAATGACGCCAAATGACTCAAATATATGGATGGAGGAGCATATGTTCCCATTCTATCCCATGGGAGATATTAAAGTTGATGGGAAATTAGTTAAATAGTACTCAATGGGTAGTGCTTAGTGGGTAGTACTCAGTAAAAAGTTTAGGGTATGACAGAAGAGATCATCATTGCCGGATTCGGGGGACAGGGGGTCCTCTCCATGGGTAAGATCCTGGCCTATTCAGGAATGATGCAGGAACAGGAGGTTAGCTGGATGCCTTCCTATGGTCCTGAGATGAGAGGAGGAACCGCGAATGTGACGGTGATACTCAGCGATGATCGCGTGAGTTCGCCTGTTTTACAAAGTTATGATAGCGCCATTCTTCTGAACCAGCAGTCCGTGGATAAATTTGAGTCCATGGTAAAGCCAGGCGGATTGATTGTTTATGATCCTAATGGCATTACCCGTCATCCGGAGCGCAACGACATCCGTATCTTCCAGATAGAGGCAGCTGCCGAAGCCGCACGTACGAAATCTCCCATAACCACTAATATGGTGGTGCTTGGTGCTTTTATCAAGGTGAATCCGGTGGTTGATTTTGAGAATGTTATCAAGGGACTTCGTAAATCATTGCCCGAAAGGCATCATCACCTGATTCCCAAGAACGAAAAAGCCATCCAAAGGGGCATGGAAATCGTTACGGAAGGCAAGCTAACTTCATAAAAGTCTGCCTGGATAGATAGTTTACGGTTGTTGTATATTCCCAAAAGGTATGGTGATTCCCAGCCAGTTGAAGAGTCCCCGGATATACCTATGTAATAATTCTCTGTAAGAAGATAGGTCTTTCTTCCCACCCTGGTCATGCCACTCAGCGTTAGGGTGGGTGAGTTGGCCCATTCCCCATCTGCGAAGGCCCAGCCTGTACCCAGGGTAAGATTATGATCCCTGTTGCCCACTGAAAAAGCCCCATAACCTATGCCAAAATTAACTCCTTCCCCAAGGATGTGCCCAAGGATCATTCCTGCACTCAGGTTGATTTTATCCTTCACAATAGGGATGGCTACTTTGGGTGTAATCCATACGGGAGTGGGAGCCCCTGCAAAAAGGAACAGCGGTACCACACCACCTCCTATGGTAATATGGTTTGTGATTCCGTAACTAACCTGGTTAAACATGATCCAGGTATTCTGATAGTAGGCTTCTCCTTTTTTTAGCCCATAACCATTGGTCATAAAGAAATAACGTGTGGCATGTGGATTATTAAACCAGTGTTCTCCCTCAATCAGGTTTGATTTCTTCAGTACACGTCTCATTTTAATCTGGGAAGTGGGGATGTGGAGCCTGCCATAGATCTGAGTCAGTAAGATTAACTGGCTGTCGTCTTCATCCACAAGGTAGTGCTGTCTGTTAACTCCTGGGAGTATAAATTTGTTTGGGGAAATACAAAGATGAGAACCAGGATAGATGCGATACAGTAAAACGACCTCATTGGATTTCGATTTTGAGCATCACTAAGGTATGGAACTCAAATTTGAAAGTCAATATAAAATTACTGCTCGTAGAAGTGCATTTCCCTCATATATTGGTATGCCCCGGCGGGTACCAGGTGGCGGACATCCTTTCCTTCCCTTATGGCCATACGTATAAAGCTAGATGAGATTTCCATCAGGGGAGCATTTACAACTGTGGCGTTGGGGTTGCGTGAAACGATGTCCAGATCCATACCCGGTCGGGGATAAATCAGTCTGTGATATTTTTCAACGATCAGATCTGCATGTTTCCATTTGTGAAACGTTCGTAAGCCATCTGCTCCCATCACCAGCTGGAACTCACGGCCTGGATTTTTCTCTTCCAGGTAGACCAGGGTGTCGATGGTGTAAGAGGGGGTGGGTAATTTGAATTCAATGTCTGATGCCCTGAACCGGTCATCGTCTTCCACGGCAAGCCGCACCATCTCCAGACGATGATAGTCCTTAAGTAGTGATTTCTTCTCCTTCAGAGGGTTGTGTGGACTTATAACAAACCAAAGTTGTTCCAGGTCGCTGAACTCGATCATAAAATTGGCGATTGCCATATGCCCTATATGGATGGGATTAAATGAACCGAAATAGAGCCCGGTTTTCATCAATTCTGAGGTTTTTTCAGGAAATCGCGAACAAGGGTTTCTGCATTCTGCAGGGCTTGTTCGAGAGAGTCATTTACAAGTATATGGTCAAATTGTGGAGCATGGGTCATTTCGTTTTCGGCCTTACTCAGTCTCTTTTCCAGTGAATCTTTATCGTCGGTTCCGCGGGATCGAAGACGCTGTGCAAGAACCTCCACGGAGGGAGGTTGCACAAATATTGCACATGCCTTTTCACCGAATTCTCGTTTCAGGTTAATCCCGCCAACCACATCAATATCGAAAATGGCATGTTGCTTCCGGCTCCAGATCCGGTCCACTTCGCTTCTTAAGGTGCCATAATACTGACCGGGATAGACCTCTTCCCACTCCAGAAATTCGTTGTTATCAATTTTACGGCGGAACATTTCAGGCGAAATAAAGTGATATTCTCTTCCATCCTCTTCTCCTTCTCTGGGATTGCGGGAGGTGGCAGAGATGCTAAAGGCCAATTCCAGGTTAAGATTCATCAGGTGCTGGACAATGGTCGACTTACCCGAACCCGATGGCGCACTGAAGATGAAGAGTTTCCCTTCCATCAGAGCACATTGAGGATCTGTTCCTTGATCCGTTCCAGTTCATCTTTCATCTCCACTACCAGCTTCTGGATTTCGGCATGGTTGGCTTTGGATCCCAGGGTATTAATCTCACGGCCCATCTCCTGGGAGATGAAACCAAGTTTTTTACCAGAAGGTTTCTGATCTTCCATTGTCTCCAGGAAGTATTTGCAGTGGTTGGAGAGCCTGACCTTCTCTTCAGAGATATCCAGTTTTTCGATGTAGAAGATCAGTTCCTGTTCAAATCGGTTTTCATCCAGATCCTCCTTTTTTAAATAGGCAGCCAGGTTGTTTCCAATTCGTTCCCTGATCTGTCCGATCCTTACCTCCTCATATTTTTCGATGTGGATCAGTTTTTCTGAGATGGCCTCCACCCTCTGACGAAGATCTGTATCCAGGGATTTACCTTCCTGGTTACGAAATTCGTTTACATGTCCAAGTGCCTGCTTTAATGCGTCCTTAACACCGCCCCATTCGGTCTCTTCCAACTCAGGCTTTTCAGTTCGGATGGTATCGGGCATCCTCATTACGGTACTTAGCAACTCAAGCGAAGTTTTGAGTCCCAGTTCTCCTGATATCTTATAGAGTTGCTCATAGTAACTCTTTACCACTGGTACATTAATGGTTCCTGATGCAGCATCCTCCGAGAGCTCATAGTGAAAGGAACACTCCACCTTGCCCCGCTCAAGTTCAGAAGAGATCAGCTGGCGGATCTCCAGTTCCTTTTCCTTGTAGAGTGAGGGTAACCTGGTGTTGGTGTCCATCTGTTTACTGTTGAGGGACTTAATCTCAATGGTTAATTTTTTGTCAGGCAGAATGCATTGGGCTTTTCCATAGCCGGTCATGGATCGGATCATACTTATATCGGTTCAGTTCGGGGCAAAAGTACGAATTTGGGGTGAATATCCGGCCGGGGGCCTTCAATCGATGGTTAATTGGCCATGGGGAGTGTAAAGCTAAAGGTAGTACCCTCTCCAGGCTTGCTCTTTACGGAGATTTCGCCACCGTTCTTTTCCACAAATTCTCTGCAGATAATAAGACCCAATCCGGTACCTTTTTCCCCTGCTGTGCCGGTGGACTTAAACTTCTCATCAATACGGAAAAGTCTGGCCATATTCTCCTTGGCAATGCCTATTCCTTCATCCACCACACTGATCTCTACTGCCTCATCCTTCGGAGAAAGCTTAACTTCCACCTTTTTGTTGCGATCGGTAAATTTGACTGCATTGGTCATCAGGTTGCGGATAACGCTGTTTACCATATCCCGGTCGCCATAAGCATAAATATCATCCTGATCGGGAGATAGCAGCATAATTCCCTTCTTCTCAGCCAGCAGCTTATGCAGGTTGATATTTTCCTGGATCACACTGCTCAGGTTAAACCTTACGGGATCATATTTAATCCGTCCACGCTGGGACATGGACCAGGTCAGCAGGTTCTCTAACAGGTCGAGCAGGTGCTTTACCGATTGATTGATCTTACTGAATCCGGCTTCGTGGTCCTCGCGTTCCATATCATCGAAGTTATCCACCATCAATTCGCTAATGGAGAGCAGACTGGAAAAGGGGTTCTTCAGGTCATGTGAGATGATTGAAAAAAACTTGTCTTTTGTAGCATTGAGCTCCATTAGGTTTTTTTCAGACTTTCTCAGCGCCTCGTTGGCCTGACTGATCTGCTGATTCTGGGACTTCAACAGCCGGTTGGTTCTGGATTTCAACAAATAGGTGTAGATCATCACCGCAATGGCAGTGAAGACAAGGACCTGAATCAGGATGAACCACCATGATAACCAGAAGGGAGGGGTGATGATGATTTTCAGTTGCATGGGAGGATCACTCCGGTATCCATCTGCATTCTCGGCCACCACCTTTAAGACGTAGGAGCCCGCTTTCATATTGGCATAGGAGACATAGTTGCGGGTGCCGGCATTGCTCCAGTCGGTCTCCAGGTTCTCCATTATATAGGAGTACTTAAGCTTGCTCGGCTGCAGGTTGTTCAGAGCTGAAAACTCTACAGAAAAGAATCTGTTTTTATAGTCCAGGACAATCTCTTCCATATAGGTTACATTTTCACTGGAATAGAACTCACCTTCTGACTCTACGATACGTCCAGGATGTTCCTCAAACTCCTCCTCAAGATCCACTGTGGCTATTCTCACATCCTTCCCCAGCACCTCAATTTTCGTGAGGGTTACCTCCGTTACATTTTTAACGGGTTCGATGGAGGAGGGATCGATTACGTTCAAACCATAGACACCTCCAAAGAAGAGCCTTCCGTCATGGCCCCGGTGATAGGCCCCTCCATTAAATTCATTGCTCTGGAGACCATCATTCATATCAAAATTCTTGGACTCAAAGGTATCAAGGTCGAATCGCGTGATTCCCAGGTTGGTGCTTAACCAGATCTGATTCTCGTTGTCGGGTAAGATTCCGTAGATGACCTCGTTGGCCAGTCCTTCACTCACTCCGAACCTCCGGAACGATTGGGTGGCAGGATAGAACATATTAAGTCCGCTGTTGGTCCCGATCCAGAATCTGCCCAGGTTGTCTTCGTATAAAGAGAAGACAATGTTGTCTGAAAGGGTGTTGGGATCTTCCGGATCGTGGTGAAAACTTGTGCAGGTACCATCTTCTGGATTTAGCATACAGAGCCCTCCTCCATAAGTACCCACCCATAGGTTATCTTCCTGGTCCTGGTAAATGGAAGAATATATGAAATTGTGAGGTGGCCCATCAGAATTGTCCCCATCCATTAGGAAATGGAGGAAAGAGACTCCGTCCTCTTCCAGAAGGTTGAGTCCGTTGCGGGTACCTACCCAGATTCTTCCATGTCGATCTTCGTAGATGGTCCTAACCGAATTGTGTGATATGGAACCTTCTACTGCCGGATCGTGCTTAAAATGTATGAAAGACTGATTAACAGGGTTATAGAGATCCAGTCCGCCTCCGTCTGTTCCCACCCAAATCCGTCCCTGGCTGTCCTGGTAAACTTTACGGATGGAGGAGTGGGAGAGGGAGGATGGATCGAAAGGATTGTGATCAAAATGGATGAAGGTACGCAGATGCTGGTTGTAGCAACTGATGCCGTGGGCATTGGTTCCAAACCACAGGATGCTGTCGCTTGTTTCGCAGATGGTCCATACAAATGAACTGGCCAGGCTGTTTTGATTGAAAGGATTATGTTTAAAGAGTGTAAAGCGGTTGGCCCTTGGGTTCAGTATGCTGACTCCGGCTCCAAAGGTGCCAAACCATGTGGTTCCCGAACGGTCCTGGAAGATGCAGTTGATGGAATTCTCTGAAAGGCTCTGCGGATCGGCTGGATTATGGGTGTAGTGCTTGTAATTCAGGCTCACCGGATCAACTTTATAAACCCCATCCCCAAAGGTCCCGTACCAGATGAAACCATCCTTGTCTTTCATGAGTGGTTCAATGGGATTTAGGGCCAGGGAATGAGTGGTACCTCCTGCATCCAATACCTTCTCGACCCCTTTGTCGGGACCTTTATAACAGAATAACGCATCGGATGTCTCTATCCAGACCTGGTTCTGGTCGTCGGCGATGATCCTGGATATCTTTGTGCCGGGAGCCCCCAGGTTGAGTGGAATGTAAGTGTGTTCTCCTGCGATTGAGAGGTCCAGGCATACAAGTCCGCTGTCTATCCCGAGCCATATACAGTCATTGCCATAAGCCATGGTATATATGGAGGTGTTTTCATTGATCAGATTCTCTGCTGTTTCGTTGAAGAAGAGGCCCGATTTTCGGTCATAGCTGAACAATCCTTCATGGGATGCAATCCAAAAAGCTCCCGATTCGTCCTGTAAAAATCCTGTGATGTGAGAAGTGAGGCCCTTAAGAGCCGGGTCTTCGGGTATGATACGTTCCACTTCATTGGTAAAGCGATCCACATGGTTTAACCCCTTGTAAGTACCCACCCACACCTCATTTCTTAAATCGGCCTCTATGGCAGTGATGGTGTCATTGGAGAGAGAAGTAGGATCGTTGGCATCAAATTGAAAGGGGGTAAAAACACCTTTTCGGGGATTATATTTTGTGAGGCCGCCCCTTGAACCAATCCAGATCATTCCAGATCTATCCTCATAAACCTGCTCTACCCATTTATTGGCCAGGATATTGTGCTGATCGGTTGTGGCTCCATAAACTGTGATGGTCTGTCCATCATACTTATTGAGTCCGTCTTCGGTCCCAAACCACATGAATCCTTTCGAGTCCTGGTAAATGTTATAGACCGAACTGAGAGACAATCCATCGTTGATGGTGATCCGTTTGAAACGAACATACTCATCTTGTCCCGACAGCGACGGAGATAGTAGCAAGATTCCGAGGAGGAAATAATAAAACTTTCTGTTCATCCCGGCAAACGTGGTGGTGTTAGTCCCCATTTGACGTACAAATATCGAACCAAGTTACCTAAACGGAAAGGTTTAACCAATGAAAAGAAAGTTAAAGATTGTTATAACCCCTCTACCGTGTGACTTTGACCCCTTTCCAGAATGCTACATGATCTTTAATTCCTTCGGCCAAACCGGAGGGGTCAGGGTAGAACCAGGCGGCATCCCGATTGATGGTTCCATTTACCTCCACGTTGTAGTAAGATGCAGTCCCTTTCCAGTGACAAACTGTATGGGTATCACTGATTTGAAAATTATTTTTATTTATTGATTCTATAGGAAAATAGTGATTCCCCTCCACGATTTTGGTGTCATTGCTTTCGGCGATAACCTCGCCATTCCATATTGCTTTCATGTAATAAGTAGTCGAACAGAACGAATATTCCTTACGCTTTTCTCCAGAGAGAGTTTACGAAATAGTGCCGGCTGTCGAAGAAATTCTCTACAACCTGAAAACCACTGGCCTCAGCAAGTGCTTCAATCATAGCCAGATCATACTTCTGAGAGAGCTCAGTCTGGATGGTCTCCCACTGTTTTAATGAGATGGATTCATCGGTAACTGCAAATCTGACCACTTGGTCTCTTGTGCTTACCAGAAAACTCATGGCGGTCCCCCTTTGGGGGTCGTATAGTGGTGCATGCATAAATCCTTTCAGGTCGAAGTTGGCTCCCAATTCTCTATTAAACCTGGTTAGCAGGTTAAGATTAAACTCCCTGGTAAGCCCTTGAGAATCATCATAGGCCTTACGGATCACCTCTGGATCTTTTTTTAGATCGAGTCCAATAAAAAAGAGATCATCGTCGGACATTACCTGGCTTATGCCGGTTAAAAAGGAGATGCTTTGCTGATGGTCAAAATTACCCAGGTTCGATCCCAGGAACATAATCACCTTTCGGTTTGGGTATTCCCTGGAAAGATTTTCAATCATATGAAAATAGTCACCTATACGTGGTTCCAGGGTTAGATCCGGGAATTTCTGCTTCATGGCTCCAGCCAGCTGCACCACTGCGTCTTCTGAAATATCAACAGGGATATATCTGAAGTTAACCTTTTCCGATATCAGGTCCTCGATCAGGATCTTTGTTTTGGCCCCATCACCAGCCCCCAGTTCCACCAGATCGACCGTGAAGCAATCATTGCAAAAAAATGAACCTATGGCACGTTTATGGGTTTCGAAAATCTCAGCCTCGCAATCGGTCAGGTAGTATTCGGGCATGCGCATAATCTGCTGGAAAATCCGGCTGCCTTCACTGTCATAAAAGAATTTTGAGGAGATTTGTTTTGAAGATAATTTGAGGCCTGCGATCACTTCAAGGGCAACATGGGTAAGCTCAATGGTTCTGTGCATAGTTATTCAGGTTATCTGGTAATGGTGGCCGGCTCCACCTCGACTTTTATCACGGATTTGGTTTTCCATCTGCCAGTTTTGTAATAGATAAATGAAAAGATCATTCCAAAGGCCCATCCAGCGGGAATGGACCACCAGACTCCCTCCGCTCCCATTCCGGCTCCTTTAATGGTCAGACCAAAAACATCAATGGTCTCCTGACTCAGGAATATTGCTACCGGTATTCGGATAATCCATAACGAAATCAGGGTAATAAACATAGGGATAATGGTATCCCCGGCTCCTCTCATCACCCCCCCATAGATAAACATCCAGGTGAACAACAGGTAGAATGAGGTCACTATGGTGAGGTATCCACCGCCAATCTGAATTACGTCCTGGTCGGTGGTAAAAAGCTTCATTAATGGAAACTTAAACAGGATGATTAGCAATGTAATTCCAATGGCAGTTGCTGAGGACATGAGCATGGTCCGTGATAATCCCCGTTTAACCCGTTCTATCTTACCCGCACCGATATTCTGTCCCACAAAAGTGGAGAGCGCGGTGGAAAAGACCATGGAGGGGATAATGGCCAGGCTGTCGAGCCTTCCTGCAGCGGTAAATGCAGCCACTACATTGGTGCCAAATCCATTGACAATTCCCATGAGGGCCATCATGCCCAGAGCCACAAAAGTGTGTTGTAATCCGGTGGGTAATCCTATTCGCAAACTCTGTTTTGCTATCTTCCGGTCGAATGCAAAATCACGAATATTGAACTTGATCAGCTCATGAGTTCTGTTCAGGTAGAAAACGGCCGCAAGAAAGGCAGTTCCCTGTGCGATGATGGTGGCCAGAGCAGCTCCCTCGATTCCCCAGCCCAGCTTTACAATGAAGAGAAGGTCCAGTCCAATGTTCAAAACAGTGGCCAGGATCATAAAATAGAGGGGGGTGATGGAATCGCCCATACCCCTCAGAACCGCGGCCACACCGTTGTATCCAAAAAAGACCACCAGTCCCGACACATAGATGGAGAAGTATGCATTGGCAGTGGGCATTAACTCTTCGGGGAGTTTCATCAGGGTGAAGATCTGCTCAGAGAAGGTAAGTCCCACCACGGTCATAATCACCGCTGAGGCACCCATGATGATAAAGATGGTATCGATGGTTCGTTTGACCTCGGTGAATTTTTTGGCTCCGAAAAACTGGGAGATTACAATGGTGCCCCCGGTGGCGATTCCAATAATCAGGGCAATAAGGGTGAAGATGACCGGAAAGGATGCTCCCACTGAGGCAAGCGCCTCTTTACCAAGGAAACGGCCAACGATAATCTGATCCACAAATGTGTAGAGCTGCTGAAACATATGTCCCACCAGCATGGGCACTGCGAAACGGAAAATATTCCTGCCTTCACTTCCCTGGGTTAAGTCCTTCATCATCAATATAAGCCGTTAAAGGTCGGCATTTTAGGCATAATAGCAATTTATAGGGGTGTTAATGAACATTTTATTTCTGAATCACAATTATAATCCTTAACCTAGACACTGTTTTCATTGGATACCCCCTCAATATCCCTATGCTAGCAACATCACCATATAAACCCTCATTCATTTTATTTCATAAAAATTTAATAGCTATGAAGAAATTCAGGTTACTTATTGTGCTATGGGTGCTGTTTAGCATGGTTCCGGGAGGATTCTCCCAGATTGCAGGAACAGCACATGACTTTTCTACCGAATCATGGGCCCCTTTAAACAACAGGGGGTGTGGTGTATGTCATACCACACACCAGGCTGTGAACCTTTTGAGTGCACCGCTTTGGAATCATGAAACTACGGTTGTTGCGGGCTATACACTTTACAATTCACCCACCTTTGATGGAAGCTCCACCATCACAGAACCCGGCGCGAGCTCAAAATTGTGTCTTAGCTGCCACGATGGTACTGTGGCGCTGGAAAATTTTGGCGGTACTACATCCGGTACCAACTATATCAATCCATCGGCACGGATCGGGGGAGTGGCTGGCAATGATCTGAGCACGGAACATCCCATCTCTTTCGATTACACGGATGCGCTGGCTATAAGCGATGGTGGATTGTTCCCGCCCACCACCACAAATAGTGGGCTGGGCAATACCATTGACAACGATATGCTGTTCAGTAGCAGGATGGAGTGTGCTTCATGTCACGATGTTCATAACAGGTATGGTGTCTCTCACCTTCTGAAAATGTCCAATGTGAACAGTGAACTCTGTCTCACCTGTCACAACAAATAACATCACCTGTCTCTAATCACCAAAAAGGAGTTCATTGCCCCATGAACCGAATCACCTTAATGGCCCTGTCTGGCCTTTTCGTCCTTGCGAGTCTGCAATATGGCTGCAACAGGAAAGTGGCTGAATCGCCCTCTCCCGAAACACTGGTTATTTTTCCTCCACCACCCGATACCACCCGTATACAGTTTCTGACATATATCAGTTCATCGGAGGATTTAAAAGGAAAAAGGGGCGCATTTCACAGGTACCTTTTAGGAGAAGAGGAGCCTCTGAATATGATCAAACCATACGGTATCACTGTTGATAGCAATCTGCTTTACATATGCGACACTGGATTGGGCGGACTCGAAATCGTGGATCTTAACAAAGGGACCCTGGAATATTTTATTCCGGGCGGCCTGGGTCAGTTAAAGCTGCCCATTAACTGCTTCGTGGATGAGCGGGGATACCTGTTTATTGCTGATGCCAGCAGAAGGCAAATTGTAGTATTTGATCAGAACAGAAACTACCTGCATGCATTTGGAGAGGCAGAAGGGTTTAAACCCACCGATGTGCTGGTCCACAACGAGAGGATTTGGGTGTGTAATGTACAGAGCCATTCGATTCTTGTCTATGACGGGAACAGTTATGAACTCATGGGGAAGGTGTCCCTTGCTGGAGCTGATGAGGAGGGCTATATCCGACAGCCTACAAATATTTCTATGCGCGATGAGAGACTTTATGTTTCAGATTTTGGTGACTTTAACATCAAACAGTTTTCAATGGACGGGGCCTATCTGGGAACCATTGGCGGGTACGGTAATGGCCCGGGGCAATTTACGCGACCCAAAGGAATAGCACTGGACAGGGATCTTCTCCTGTATGTGGTGGATGCAGCCTTTGAGAATGTTCAGATCTTCAATCGAGACGGGAATCTTCTGATGCATTTTGGAGGATCCTACCATGGGGCAGGGGCAATGGGGCTTCCGGCAGCGGTAGAGATCAGCTATGAGAACTTATCCTATTTCCTACCCTATGTGGACCCCTCCTTTGAGCTGAAGTATCTGATCTATGTGACCAATCAATATGGGCCGGCCAAAGTAAATGTGTATGGATTCGTTAAGCAAAAGAAAAATTCACCCTGACAAAATGGTTTGAGACAAACAGGCAACATATGGCCGGGACTTCTTTTTGTGGCAGCAATTGCCCTGTTCGGCCAGTGTTCCAGCTATACAGGAAAAAGCCTGCTTACTATCTTCTTTGATGGGGTTCCTGAAGAGGACAGCCTGGCGCTTCATCCACTGGCGCCGGATGTTGTTTCTGGTGACTCTGTACTATTGACTGGCTCTGATGTGGATTCGGAACCCGGGATGATGGTCCATTATCCCTATGAGGAGAGAGATTGTGGAGCATGCCATGATCCTCAGTCACTGGGGAGCATGGTGGAACCACAGCCCGGACTTTGTTATATGTGTCATGAGGATCTGGGTACCCTGTATGAGTATTTACATGGCCCGGTTGCCGGGGGGTATTGTACTTCGTGTCATGATCCGCATATGTCGGAAAATGAGCATTTGATAAGGATCGTCGGGAACCAGTTATGCTTTTATTGCCACAGGGAGGAGAGTGTGGCCAGTAATGAGATGCATATGGATCTGGATGGAATGGAGTGTACCGATTGCCACAATGCACATGGGGGCGATGATAAGTATATTTTTCAATAGCCAGCCTTCTGACTGAGATGAGAACCTGGAGAAATATCGCGTTTTTAATATTCACACTTGTTCCGGCATGGTGTTTTTCTCAGTCTACAAATTCATGGGGCATCTGGCACCTCAGGCACTTGTCGGGCGAGGTTGGACTGGAAGGCCAGTACAGGCAGCTGGAGAGTTCTTTCAATGAAGTGAATGAGGATCAGAGAAGTACCTACCTTCTTGGGGGAATCAAATTGAACACAAGCAGCTACCTTTGGGATAAGGATGTTCTTTTAATCGACCTGAACGGGGAATACAGCCCTGAATCGCGGGATGAGTCCTACATCAATATCCCCGATCGATCCGAGGTAAGGACCCTGAAAAAGGTGGACCTAAGGGCAACGCTCTGCAATAACAGACCTCTTACCCTGCAGGGATTTTTCAATTTTGACCAGAATTACTACAACCGGGAACTGTTAACCAATGTGAGGTCCAACAACATGCAGTGGGGTAGTATTCTCTCTTTAAACAATAAATTTCTCCCCATATCCATTACCTATCGGAATCAGAGTTGGGACCAGGAGGAGACCGAGACCGGACGTACCTTCAACATGGACCAGGAGAACATCCAGGCAAGAGTCAGTAAGTCCTTTGGAAAGAGTGACCGGCATGAACTGATCTATTCCCGAAACGACTACCTCTATAGTTATGCCGATTTGCACCAGACCAAGCACCTCATTAATCGGGTTGCATTGAATGATAACCTGTACTTTGATGTGCAGAGGAGATATAACCTGAACTCAAGGATCACCTGGTATGATCAGGAGGGGACCACCAGCTTCAGAAGGTTTGAGATCATGGAAGGATTGACTTTCAGATTGCCCAATAACCTTAGGCTGATGACCAATTTCAATCTCTATAACCTGAAAGACCAGGTTCAGACCTGGGATCAGAAGGGAATAAAGACTTCATTGCAGCATAAGCTCTTTAAAAGTCTGACCTCTAAACTATTTTTTGAATACACCAGGGTAAAATCCGAATCAGCCATTTTGCATGAAGAAACAGACTACCGAACAGGGGTGGACATCAGGTACTCAAAGAAAATACCTCTTGGCCGCCTGAATCTCTCATATCATTATTTCAGGCACCATCATGTCACTGAAGGGGCGACCGGATTTCTCCAGGTACTCAATGAAGAGCAGGTGTTGTCTGACGGAGAGATTGCATTACTAAATAAGCCTTATGCGGATATAGCCACTGTGGTGGTAAAGGATATGACCGGGGGTATCATTTTTCAGCTCAATTTTGATTATATCCTGGTTGAAAGGTCAAATTACATTGAGATTCAGCGGGTACCAGGCGGACAGATCCCCAATATCGGAACTGTTTATGTTGATTATACTTACAAGCAACCAGGGAACTATTCCTATGCGGCCAACAACAACCAATTCAGTGCAAGTATCCTGCTTTTTCAAAAACTTGTGGAGCTCTATTATCGCTATTCGGTGCAGGACTATCCAAAGGTGGAACAGGGAGATCTGTTGACCCTCAATTACTACAATCAGCATGTTTATGGAGTAAGGCTGGATGTGGGTTTTGCGAGGGGGGGAGTTGAATCGGATGCTTACAGTAGCAACATTATACCTTACAAGATGTGGCGTTACTACCTCGATATGAACTGGAACTATAAATCCAAATTGCTTCTTACCCTGAGTGGGAGCATCCGCGATTATCAAATGATTGCCGAAGAGGTGGACCAGTTGTACGCCAATGTTTCAGGGAAAGTGGCCTACAGGATACGTCCACGGATGCTGGTCAGCCTGGAATCGGGTTACCTGAACCAGACGGGTACGAATGTGGATCTGGACCTGCTTACTGCCAGGGCTGAATTTCATTCGATTTTTAATAAGCTACACCTTCGGATCGGAATGGAAATGTACAGGCGTATGTATCTGAACAGTGAGTTTGCCTTTAATGGGGCGTATGTCCGGGTCACCAGGAAGTTCTAATTGTAAAAATTGATATGGCACTGTTATTTATAGAAATACTGATCTTTCTGGCCACTCTGTCAGCCTCTGATATCAAGGGGCTTGAGCCGGTGGCGGGTCTTCATTTGGAGGAATGTATCGATTGTCATGGGGATAAGACCGATCATGAGATAATGCACGAAGCAGTTGAGATTGGATGTGATGTTTGCCATGAATCGACCGGAGAGGCCCATCCGGAGGATGGAGTCATGGGATTCAAACTTGTGGATCGCACACCCGATCTCTGTCTTTCCTGTCACCACATTACCCAGGGCAAAGCGATTTTACACTCGGCCATCGAAAACGGCGGCTGCATGATCTGCCATCAACCCCACGGGTCGGAATTCAGAGTTTTGCTAAGTGACCGATACCCTGCGGAGGACTACCTGGTGGCAAGTACAGACAGTTTCGGGCTCTGTTTCATGTGTCATGATACAGACCTGTTGGAAGCAGAGAAGAGCGAATGGGCCACAAATTTCAGGCATGGGGATCAAAACCTGCATTATATTCACATGAACGGGGCAAAAGGGAGGAATTGTAAATTCTGCCACAACCTGCACGGATCGGATCAGACGTTCCTTATTGAAGAGAGTGTTCCGTTTGGGAACTGGGAGATGCAGATGAATTTCATAGCAACAGAAGAGGGGGGAAGCTGCTTACCGGGGTGCCATGGGAAGAAAGTGTATTCCCGTCAGTAAAATGAAATGGAAATGACTGAGACTGCAAAGGAAAAAAAATACAATGGAACAGGAACCAGCGCAACCCTGTTGGCTGGGACTGCTGTTCTGTTGTTGTTACTTCTCTTTTCCGGAATAGAGACATATGGACAACTGAAGAGTACTTATGAGGTCCGTTGGGTAGGACAGTGTCCGGCTGATGAGGCGGACAGCAAGAAATCCTTTGGGAAAAGGATCTCTGAGGTGATATTTGGTCAGAAGCCCCAGGAAGTTATTAAACCCTTCGGTGTAGTGGCATTCAGCAGGGATCACTACCTGATTGCCGACCAGGGGAAAGGCACCATTTTTGAATATAAGTCTGGAAAACTAAATGAATTGAAAGGGATCACAAAGGATACCCCCCAATTTCCCTCCCTGGTGGGAATGGTGCGCTTGCCCGGTGGTGAATTGCTCTTTACAGATTCAAGGCAAAACATGATTTTCTCTGTGGATGACCACGTTTTCTCCTTATTTTCAGATACAATCTCCCTGGTCAAGCCCACCGGCATAGCTTTCTCAAAGAAAACCGGGGAGATCTGGGTGGTTGAAACCGGAGCCCATCGGATTACCGTTTTGAGCAGGGAGGGAAAAGTCTTGAAGCGTATTGGAGAGAGGGGATCTTCTGAAGGAGCATTTAACTACCCCACTTTTATCTGGATTGATGATTCAGGTAAGGTGTACATTGTGGATTCCATGAATTTCAGGATACAGGTGATGGACCCACTGGGAAATTTTCTTTACAAATTCGGGGAGAATGGAGATGCCACCGGCTATATGGCAAGACCAAAAGGGGTGGCTACCGATTCCAGGGGCAATATCTATGTGGCAGATGCCCTTTTTCATGTGGTGCAGATCTTCGATGCGGAGGGAAATTTCCTTTATAGCTTTGGGAGGCAGGGCCAGGACAAAGGTGAATTCTGGATGCCGGCTGGAATTTATATCGATGAGCAGGATTATATTTATGTTGCGGATAGTTACAATGCCAGGATACAGATATTTCAACTGGAGAAAAACTGATGGATATGGGAAGAACTTTTATCATCGGCTTATTTATAATATGTTATTGTATCGGAGGGGCTACATCTCAATCAATTGTGAACTCGGTTCATAACCTTTCGGTTTCAGGAACAGGAGATGTGAAGGCTGTTTCTGAATCAGAGATATGTATTTTCTGCCATACTCCTCATAACAGTCGGCCTTCCAGTCCGCTCTGGAACAAGGACGACCCGGGTTATACCTATACACTTTACCACAGTTCAACAGTCCAGGCGGTACCCGGACAACCCGACGGATCATCCATACTCTGTCTTAGCTGTCACGATGGGACCACCGCCCTTGGAAATGTATTAAGCAGGATGACAGACATTGCTTTTATGGGAGGGGTTACTGTGATTCCTCCGGGATATACCAATATGTCAACTGATCTGGCCGATGATCATCCGATCTCTTTCGACTATACATCGGGACTTGCAGCTGCGGATGGACAATTGAAGGATCCGACTGCCCTTGTACCACCGGTAATTCTTGAGAATGGAAGAATGCAATGTATCTCCTGCCACGATCCGCATCGCAACCTTACTACCAGCTTCCTGGTGATCACCACCCGCTCTTCAGAACTCTGTTTTAGTTGTCACAACAGAGACTACTGGTCATTTTCCGCACACAGTACTTCTACTGCCACCTGGAATGGAAATGGCTCCGATCCCTGGCCCCGAACCGACTACCTGAATGTGGCTGAAAATGCATGTGAGAGCTGTCACAATCCCCACAACTCGGGTAACAAGCATAGGTTAATGAACTATCTTTCCGAGGAACAGAACTGTTTAAGCTGCCATAATGGGAATGTGGCGTCCACCAATATCGTTTCCCAGCTTGCAAAACCCTATCTGCATAACGTTTACAGTTATAACCAGGATCATGATGCAGCTGAGGATCCACTGGTACTCAGTATGCATGTAGAGTGTGAGGATTGTCATAATCCCCATGCGGTGAACAGTAACCCGGCCAATGCACCAGCAGCCAACGGGTTTCTGGCGGGAGTTGTGGGAATTAACCAGGGTGGCAATCCGGTGAATCCCATACAGTATGCATACGAACTCTGCTATCGATGTCATGCCGACAGTCCGGCAAAACCCGCAAGCCTCACTACCCGGCAGATCAGTCAGAATAATGTAAGGCTCGAGTTTGATCCTTCCAACCCATCACATCATGCAGTCAATTCTGCCGGGACCAATCCAAATGTCCCCTCCCTGATAGCACCCATCACAGAATCTAGTATCATATATTGTACCGATTGTCATGCCAGCAATGGAAGTGGATCCCCGGCAGGTCCGCATGGATCCATATTTCCTGGTCAGTTAAAGTACAGGTATGAAACGGGTGATTACACCATTGAATCGGCTTCAGCTTATGAACTTTGCTATAGATGTCACAGCAGGACAAGTATTCTTAATGATGAATCTTTTGATGACCATGATAAGCACATCAGAGATGAACAAACGCCCTGCAACGTCTGTCATGACCCTCATGGCATCAGTCACACACAGGGAAATACCACTAACAATGCGCATTTAATCAATTTTGATGTGGACATTGTTTCTTCAATGCCAAATGGGGCTTTCAGGTATGAAAGTTCAGGTTTGTTCACGGGACGCTGCTATCTGCGTTGTCATGGCAGGAATCACATGGGGTGGCATTACGGGTATTAGGTTTGGGCCATTAAATCTTCTCCAACTCCACTGTAAAGTGACGCATAATGGGTGCCTCATAACGAATTTTATATCCCCGGGTAATCTTTTCCCTGCGCTCGAAAATGTTCTGAAGAGCAGCAGCCACATAATCCATGTGGTTGCGGGTATACACACGTCGTGGAATGGTAAGCCTCACCATTTCAAGTCTGGGATAGCGGTTCTCCCTGGTCTCCGGATCGCGATCGGCCAGAAGGGTTCCGATCTCAACGGCTCTTACACCCGATTCCAGGTATAGTTCCAGAGCCAGGGTCTGGGCAATATACTCCTCCCTGGGAACGCGGGGAAGGAAGCGGGTGGCATCAACAAAAATGGCATGGCCTCCAAAGGGCTCCTGGACCGGTATTCCTGCCTCCTGTAGCAGATTTCCCAGGTAGTGCACCTGCTTGATCCGGCTTTCCAGGTATTCGAAGGTGGTGGCTTCTTTCAGTCCCTGTGCCAGTGCAGCCATGTCCCTGCCTGACATCCCTCCATAGGTGATGTATCCTTCGAACATGATATTAAATGTAGTGGCTTCCTGGTACAACTCTTTGCTATTGAGAGCGATAAATCCTCCCATATTAACTATCCCATCCTTTTTGCTGCTCATGGTCATTCCATCGGACAGCGAGAACATCTCTTTTACAATATCCCTGATGGTATGGTTCTGATATTCTTTCTCACGGGTTTTAATAAAGTAGGCGTTCTCAGCAAACCTGGCAGCATCAAAAATAACAGGGATCTCATACCGGTCGGCAAATTCACGGACCGCTTTCAGGTTCTCCATGCTTACTGGTTGTCCTCCCGTGGAATTGCAGGTGATGGTTACAATGATCATGGGGATTCGCTCCTTACCATAGACCTGGTAGATATTCTCCAGTTTCCCAATGTCCACATTGCCCTTAAAAGGGTGGTAAACCGAGGTGTCGTTGGCTTCATCTATGGTGCAGTCAAAGGCGCTGGCCTTCCGAAATTCGATGTGGCCTTTGGTGGTGTCGAAATGGGCATTACCCGGAACCACATTTCCTTCTTTTACCATCACAGAAAAGAGTACATTTTCAGCAGCCCGGCCCTGGTGGGTGGGTAATACATAGGGAAAGCCGGTAAGGCTTGTGATGGTCTCATGAAGGCTATCAAATGACCGGCTCCCTGCATAGGATTCATCGCCACTCATAAGGGCGGACCACTGCTCCTGGCTCATGGCACCGGTTCCCGAATCGGTAAGCAGGTCGATGTAGACCTGGCTGCTCTTCAAATTAAATAGATTGTAGTTGGCCTCTTTGATCCATTTCTCCCGCTGGGCCCTTGTACTGGGGTACATGGGTTCGATCATCTTTATTTTATAGGGTTCTGTATATGGTAACATAGGTTAATATGTTAATAGGTTAATATGTTAATAGGTTAATGGGTTAATGGGTTAATATGTTAATATGTTAATGGGTTAATGGGTTAATGGGTTAATATGTTAATGGTGGATGATGGATGATGGACTGAGTACTAGTTACTGAGTACTACCCACTAGCTACTGAGTACTAACATACCTATCTCTGTTCTTGAGGTTAAGAAACAGCATTTTAGGTGATATGAACAGGATGGGAT
>JAOZUK010000631.1 GCA_029938715.1 Bacteroidales bacterium
GCTTCATAGTTGTACCGAGACAGATACGGTAACTCCCGTCACGCACTGGTGAAGAAGAGTTTATCCCAGAAAAGGTAAAAACTGGCGTAAATGATTGACCAGGCCAGGTTGGAAGCAATCAGGTAGAGGAACTTTGTGCGGGAGGATCGGTAATACCTCACCGCAAGGAATGTTCCCAGTGGAATGGAGAGCACAATGGGAGTGGATAGCGCGATGCCCATGAGCCCATACTGTTGTTTGATGCGAACGATTCTGCGGTTCCTTTTTGTGAATATTTTCTTTTCATTGGATTCTGTATGGGCCTCTTTCCTGTGCGACTTTCTGATGTTTCTGTTCCACCATGCGATGAGCTTATCTGACAGAAACGCAAAGAAGAAGATACCAAGAATCCCGCCCACATTGGTCCATAGAATGGTTTCAAAGAAGGAAAACTCGAATTGCATTACAGCCACCGGGAAGGTCATGGCAAACCTGAAAGAACTAAATAGTATGGTCAACAGAATGTTAATCATTTAAACAAGAGGATTACGCAATCAGGCCTTCATCTGCGAAACTAAAGTAAGATTTATCTGCAATAATCACATGATCGAGTAGTTTAATTTCGAGCATTTCAGCCGCTTTTTTTAACTTTTCAGTAATCTTCACATCGGCATCACTGGGCTGATTATTTCCTGAAGGGTGGTTATGGCACACCACAATGGATGAGGCCAGGTTGTCCAGTGCTTTTTTCAAAATGATTCTGGTATCGATCACAGTACCGGAGAGTCCGCCCTGACTAACCTTAAACTTTCCCAGTACCCTGTTGGCCCGGTTCAACATCAACAACCAGAACTCCTCATGATCCAGATCCCCCAGAATGGGATGGAACAGGTTAAAGACGGTTTCACTTGATTTTACAGGGATTCTCTCGGTTTGCTGTGTTGCACTTCTGCGTCGTCCAAGCTCCATGGCCGCCAACAGGGTTATGGCCTTGGCCGGTCCAATGCCTTTAAACCCAACCAGGTCGGAAATATTCTGCTTTCCCAGCTCATGCAGACTGTTTGCTGATTTAAGCAGGATCTGTCTGGCCAGCTCCACAGCAGTCATATTTCTTGTTCCCGAACCCAGTAAAATGGCAAGCAATTCCGAATCGGAAAGATACTGGACCCCGTTGGCTATCACCTTCTCCCTCGGCCTCTCTTCCACCGACCACGTTTTCAAATTGTTTGATCTGTATTGATTCATACCTCCGTTTACCAGTTAATGTGACGGAGGCCATATTATACCCTAATCCCAATAAATATAGAGGGAAGACCTTTTTTATTGAATCACAATTTGCGAAAGAATTCTGTGGAGCTGCCTATAATCCGTTGCTTGCGACGGATTTAAGCAGCGATACAGAGATTCTGAAGCAAACAGATTGTATAAAAAAAGGCCATCCCGATGGGACAGCCTTCTAATATTGTAGTGGTGAAAAACCTTACAGGCTATTCACATGTTTTGCAAGCTTCGATTTGAGGTTAGATGCTTTGTTTTTATGAATGACATTGTTCTTGGCAAGCTTGTCAAGCATGGAGACAACTTCGGTATACTGCTCAGTGGCGGCTTCCTTTTCGGTAGTCCCACGTAATTTCTTCACTGCACTTCTTGTAGTCCTTGCGTAATATTTATTCTTAGTACGCTTAACCTCGGTTTGCCTGATCCTCTTCTTCGCTGATAAATGATGTGCCATATTGCCGTTTAATTAATTTGGGGTTGCAAAAATAGTGATTAATTTGAATGATACAAACTATT
>JAOZUK010000632.1 GCA_029938715.1 Bacteroidales bacterium
TTTGGGGATCCAGACGTTGATCTGCACCAGCAGATCACCCCGTCCATACCCATTCACTTCCGGAACTCCTTTTCCCCTGAGTCGGAGAATCCTTCCGGGTTGGGTACCCGGATCGATCTTGATCTTGGCCCTGCCCTCTACGGTGGGGATCTCAACGGTAGCACCCAGTATGGCCTCGGGAATACTCAGGTAGAGGTTGTGGAGCAGATCGCTCCCGTCACGGGTCAAATCTGAGTTTGTCTCCTCCTGGATAATGACCAGCAGATCTCCATTTATCCCACCCCGGCGCGCGGCATTTCCTTTGCCACTCATTTTCACCTGCATTCCTTCTGCAACTCCGGCCGGGATATTGATCTTGATTACCTCTTCCTTCTTAACGATCCCCTCGCCATAGCACGATTCGCACTTCTGACTGATGGTGGTGCCTTCTCCGTGACAGCTGGGACAGGCTGAGGCAGTCTGCATCTGACCCAAAAAAGTATTTGTAACGCGTGTTACCTGGCCACTTCCGTGACAGGTATGACAGGTGTCTTTGGCTGTGCCATTTTTAGCACCTGATCCGCTGCATGAGTCGCAGGAAGCATATTTTTTGACTTTGATCTTCTTCTCAACACCATTGGCCACCTCCTGAAGGTTCAGCTTCACTTTCACCCTCAGGTTGGATCCTTTGGTTACACCTCCACCCCTGGAACCACCACTAAAACCGCCAAAACCACCAAAGCCTCCGAATCCTCCAAAAATATCCCCGAATTGAGAGAAGATATCGTCCATGGTCATGCCCCCGCCAAATCCGCCGGCGCCCCCATTCTCGAAGGCAGCGTGACCAAACTGGTCGTATTTCTGACGTTTCTGGTCATTGGAGAGCACTTCGTAGGCTTCAGCAGCCTCCTTGAAACGCTCTTCAGCAGCAGAATCCCCCTGATTTTTATCCGGATGGTTCTTCAGGGCCTGCTGCCGGTAAGCCTTTTTAATCTCTTCCTGGGAGGCATTTTTTGATACCTCCAGAATCTCGTAATAATCTTTTTTACCCATGTAGTTGACTTATTCCCCTATAACAACTTTAGAATACCTTAAAACCTTATCATTCAGCATATAACCCTTCTGAATCACATCGACGACTTTGCCCTTGAGCTTCTTGGTGGGAGCAGGTATCTTGGTAATTGCCTCATGCAGATCGGTATCAAACTCCTTTTTCACTGCAACAATCTCCTTTACTCCCTGCAGAGTAAGGAACCCCTGGAATTTTCCAGAGATCAGCCTAAGGCCCTCTTTCACAGCTTTGATATCGGTGGCTTCATTCACTGACTGCAGTGCCCTGTCGAAATCATCCGCAACAGGGAGCAGCGCCTGAAGGAGGTTTTCATTGGCACTCTTTTGCAATTCAATCTTCTCCTTAAGGGTTCTTTTCCTGAAGTTGTCATATTCGGCTGTCAGTCGCAGGTACCTGTCCTGCAATTCTGCCAGCTTTTCTTCAACCGTTGGCTCCTTTTTTGGCTCCTCCTGGTCTGTTTCCTCAGCCTCCTCAGCTTCATCCTCCTTTTCTATCTCTTCCTGAACCTGTTCTTCATTCAGTTTCTCTTCTGTCTTAACCTTTGTATCTTTCTGGTTATCAGATTTATTTGACTTTTTTACCATTTCTAAATTCAATATTTCTGTTCAATAATTCTCCCAGATAGGTCAAATATTGAGCCATTGCAACTGAACTTGACATTTTGTCAGACGCTGTCGCTCGTGTTGGGGTTACATCTGGCTTCGCCAGGTTGGGGTTACA
>JAOZUK010000633.1 GCA_029938715.1 Bacteroidales bacterium
CCCATGAGCGTATATATATAGGAGGATCAGATTCGGGTTCGGGTTTATCGGGTTCAGGTTTAGTGGGATCGAGTGGATCGGTGGGATCGGTTCAAGGAGGATCGGTTCAACCAGGATCGCGCGATTTTTTCCGGGATCTTTTCCGTGATCAGGTGCAGATCAGGGTATATTCCAGCCATGGAGTTATGGTCATACAGCAGGATCTTCCGTTTGCCCAATTCCCGCTCCCCCTTTCCATTGCCTCCCTTCAAAAGGGTTATTACATCCTGAAGATCAGCTGCGGTGGTTTCAACAAAAGCATGGGATTTGTAAAGCAGTAATATCAAGTAATCCCTTCAGGGCTCACGAAAGTAATCCATATATCTGTTTTTACAACTTCACGATGTCACAGACTTGTAACATTTCAGCAGGTTGGAAGGAAATCAGAATGAATTTTATGTAATTGATATTCAATGGAATACGAGGCGATTCCAGAATAGAGCCTCAAAAAGGGATGTAACAAACTTATTACATCGGGTTTTAACAAAAGGGGGACCCTGGTTGGAAATTGAAGCTCCTTGGAGCAGAGCTGGGGAAATCTCAAAGTCTCATTAAATGATTATTGATAGTATTTGACAGGAAAAACGCTGTTTGCACAAATATCCAGTATTTTTGTGCGAACGAATAACTACAGTGATGACCTTTGAAAGAACTTCACCATTTAACAAACTTCCTCATTTACCTCCAGAGGATGGTAAAATCTACGACAAGGAGGTTCTTCTGCTATTGGCAAAAGCACACAGTTCATTAGGCAAACTTGACGGGATTTCAAGAAAATTGCCAAATCCCCTGATGCTGGTGAATGCGATCTCCTTGCAGGAAGCCAAATCAAGTTCGGAGATTGAGAACATTTTTACAACCGATGATGAATTGTATAAAGCAATCTCTACCACAGATACCCAGATTTCACCAACAGCGAAAGAAGTACTGAGGTATCGGGAATCTCTCTGGACAGGGGTCGAACACATAACCAAGCATAATCACATTGATATTCAAACAATCATTCGGATTTATCAGAATATAAAGCAAACTCAGACAGGAATTAGGTCAGAGCATTCGAATGTCAGGATAATCAAAGGAGGCAAAAGTATCACAAGTGGAGAAGTCGTTTACACTCCCCCAAAAGGCGATGATATCCTGAAAGAATTGCTGAATAATTTTTTGGCATTTATCAATAATGACGAACAATTCGATCTTGATCCGCTATTGAAGATGGTAATCAGTCATTATCAATTTGAAGCCATACATCCTTTTTCTGATGGCAACGGCAGAACTGGAAGAATACTGAATACCCTGATTCTTATGAAGAAAGGCTTACTGAGCCATCCCATTCTCTATCTGAGTAAATATATTATCAACAACAAGGACAGTTATTATCACTACCTAAACGGAGTATCCAGCCGTGGAGACTGGAAAAGATGGCTGTTATATATGCTAACTGCTGTGGATGAAACTGCTAATTACACTGTGATGAAGATTGAAGAAATCACACAACAATTTGAGGCTACCCGAAAGCATATTGAAAAGCACATCCCGAATCTCGATTTCTCAGTCATAGAAGCCATTTTTACACAGCCATATATAAAAGCGATTCATATCGTCAATGATAAGATAAAAAGCAGGAATACGGCAAAAAAATATCTGGACCAGCTATGCAATATTCAGGTATTAGAACTGAAGCATATCGGAAATGAAATTGTATATATCAATAATGATCTGGTTCGGATATT
>JAOZUK010000634.1 GCA_029938715.1 Bacteroidales bacterium
TGAGCAGGCCGGCAGTGACAAATACGATTGGTCCGGATGCTGCTGCACGTTCAAGCCGACCGGCGACCAGGCTGTAGCAGAAGATAAATAAAGCGAGTATGGCGAGTTCGATATACATGGTAATTCCTTAGATATTGGTTAAATTTCTACCGTTGTTCTCCCAACCTCAATCCAGATCCTGTCCTTTTTCACGCCTGTCAGATATAAACATCCCCATTAGCCATGCCACAATAACGGCGGTAAAAAATTGCCCCATGATTGCCTCCATCTGGCAAAGAGAGGCAGCACCGGGTGATTGAGGAGTAATATCTCCATAACCGAGAGTTGTCAGGGTAACAAAACTGAAATAATTAAATATATGGGAAGCATTCTTCGTATCCTCAAGGAGAGCACCACTGTAGGCTCCCGGACTCAGCTGATATAACAAGGTATAGAGTGAACCCCAGAAGAGCCCGATGATGAGATACAGACTGAATGTCGCGTAGAGCACATTTTTGCTCACTCTCCGGGCATTTCTGATCTGGGATATAAATGAATAGATGAGGAGTCCATAATAGACAGCAAAAAGGAGATGTGCACCAAAGCGGCTGAAAGAAATAATATCATAGAGACCAAGCCAGTACAGAATGAGAAGAGGCAGAAGCAGGGCAACGGCGATAGAGCGCTGCTGTTTTTGTATATTCACAGCATACACTGCGGCAAACAGCGCTAATGACAGTGATACATGAGCAAGAACCGCCAAAGATTGATTTGGTGCTAGAAAAGGGCTGCCCACAATGTAGAGGAGCAGAAAAAAAAGGAGATTCCTGAACCCATGCCCTTCTATAGGGTGTTTTGTTTTTCGGGTTGTCATTTTGCTACTCCTCAGGGGCTGAATTACTTAGCCTCATAGTAATAGCGATTCAAGTCAAAGAGTCCGGACTGTACCGGCTGTTCCTGTTCAAAGCGCGCCTGAAACCAATCATAATATGACCAGAAATCGGGGTCTGAACGATTAATACCATATTTGGAAAAGAGCTTTAATCCCTCTTCTATACCGATGGTTTCAAGATCAGAGAGAATATGGAAAAATTCAGGGAGATCATCCTGCTTTATGTCAATGAAGTAATTTGGATAGGATCCACGAAAACCAAGGAGAAAATCCGCTTTGTCTTTCTTTGAATCCAGGGCATCTTTTTCCTTGAACATAAACCTTACACTGTTGTGCCATCGGTTAATGACCATTGTCACCACCGCATCGCTGCCATCATTTTTACGGATACGAATATAAACTATGTTGGCATTTATATCTTTTACCAGCGTGAAAAATGAAGTCCCAGGCTTTGATACAGCCCGGAATGCCTGCAGATAATCATCCAGGGTTTTGTATTGATCGGGCAAAGATGGATATTCAGCACCGGGCGGCAGATAATTGATCGGATCAAATTGTATACCGGTCTCCGGCAGTATATGACTCTTCACCAGATGTTCAATGAACTCCTGCTTGGGGACATCTGTTTTGAAGGGAATTTTTCCTGGCATGTTCGCGTCATAGTACGCAAGGTCTTCCGGCTTCACGCCCTGATACCATGATTGAATTATAACCTTACGCTTATCAGCAGGCATAAAGCCGAGAAAATAGCTCTCTCCCTCGCCTCTTAGTCCATCCATATAGAGACGGACAGCAATCTGATGGCCCACAGTGCCGTAGACATCAAATCCGGCGACAAGGGCGTAATATATTCGCTCCAGCAGAGGGTAATCTATAACCCACATGGTGCGGGGCAGTC
>JAOZUK010000070.1 GCA_029938715.1 Bacteroidales bacterium
TTGAGTTTGAGAACCGGATATCTTTTCCTGCAATTAGTTTTTGAACGCTAACCTCTTCAGAGCTAATATAGTCATCCACAGTGTTGTTATTGTTTTCAACTCCGCCGTCAACGATGAGTCTGACCTCCTCCCCGGGAACCATTATATACTGCTCAAAGGCTTGCTTGATGCTTTGCATGCGGATTTCGGCAGACACCTTCTCAGATACCTGGTAATTCAGGATGAAACGGGAGAAGTTATCCATCAGTAGATAGACATAGTATTTCATCCCGTTGAGGCATTTAACAACTGTAATGTCTGCATGCCAGATCTGGTGGGGACGGTTGGCTCGGATTCCCGTTTCATACTTTGGTTTCTTTGGCATCCGTGGCCGGTCCCAACCCAGTTTATTGATGTAGTTGTACCAGGTAGCCAATGAAGCGTTCACTATATTATTTCGCAGGGCATAGTAAGCAATTGAATTGACTGGCCAGTAACGGAATCTCTTATCGATTAGCATCTCATTCATATTGTTCACCTCAGTTGCTGTAAGCTGGTATGATAGGAGTTGTATTGTTTCAATTTCGAAGGGTTTTTTATATATCCCGATTGTTGGAATATGTAACCGGTCTAAATCAATATTTTTGATTAATAAATGTGTTAAAATGTTTCTGGGTGAGTTATGGCTGTTTGTTATACCACACAGAAGGGCGTCAATCAACAGAAAAACTATAAATTTGGATATAGCTAATTGAGGGAAGCTTTCATTTTTTTCTTTTTAAAAAACTACAGTATCTTTGAATAGAACCTAAATTCTTATGAAACAAAGAGTTTACATAGACACCTCGGTTATTGGAGGTTGTTTTGACCATGAGTTTGAAGAATGGTCAAATAAACTCTTTGATGAATTTAATAATGGATGGAAAATTGCAGTTTTATCAGATATAACACTTGATGAGTTAACAAATGCTCCAAAAAGAGTAAGGCAGATTATTGAGACAATGCCAGAACACACATTTGAAATATTTGCCTCAGATAATGAGTCGGAAGAGCTTGCCAATAAGTATCTGCTTGATAAAGCTGTCACTGAAAAGTATTATGAAGATGCGCTACATATTGCCATCGCAACAATTCAGCAGGTACATGTATTAGCTAGCTGGAATTTCAAACATATTGTAAACCTGGAAAAAATCAAGTTGTATAATGCTGTTAATCTTAAGAACAGCTATCCCATGATAGAAATTCGAACACCAAGAGAGATAATAAATTTTATTGAAAATGAAGATTGATAAAGAGTTAGATGCTGTGCGAATGATGCGTAAGATAAGGGATACGCACTATAATGAGTATAGCAAGAATCCCCATTTGAGAAGGGAGAGATTGAATGCAATTCATAGTAAGTATCAGGGCAAGATCAAGAACATAGAGACGTCATCCTTATAGTTATTTGAGGGAATATCATCTTGATACTTATGTGAAACAGTGGTAAGTGTACGGTCTAGTACACTCTAACTTTTTCCAAAGCAAATCCCAGAGGAGAATTGGAATTTAGTGTTGCAATATCGCAACATGATGGATGTTTGGTTCCTTGTGATCTTCTGTAATAGGTTCTACACTATAGATCGATGAACTGATGGAACATAATTCACAAATCCGTAGTGGGATTTTAAGATATTACTTCTGATCGTCCCTGGGTTTAGCATATTTCACATGTTTCTTTGGAGTTTTGCTGAAGTCTTACCTGCTTGGCTTCCTGGATTTGCTGTTTCCATTGCTCTGTATACAAAGGGATTCCGATCAAGGCTTCATACGGAGTTCGTCCTTTCAGGGAGTGATGGGGTCGTTCATATTGATAATCAGGGATGATCCAGTCCAGCAGTTTTCTTAATTCATGAATATCCTTGAAGTCGTGTTTGAAAAGATAGTAGTATTTGATGATCTTATTCTGGGCTTCAACCATTGAGTTTGAGAACCGGATATCTTTTCCTGCAATTAGTTTTTGAACGCTAACCTCCTCCCCGGGAACCATTATATACTGCTCAAAGGCTTGCTTGATGCTTTGCATGCGGATTTCGGCAGACACCTTCTCAGATACCTGGAAATTCAGTATGAAACGGGAGAAGTTATCCATTAGCAGATAGACATAGTATTTCATCCCATTGAAGCATTTAATAACTGTAATGTCTGCATGCCAGATCTGGTGTGGACGGTTGGCCCGGATTCCTGTTTCGTACTTTGGCTTCTTTGGCATCCGTGGTCGGCCCAAACCCAGTTTATTGATGTAGTTGTACCAGGTGGCCAATGAAGCGTTCACATATTATTTCGCAGGGCATAGTAAGCAATTGAATTGACTGGCCAGTAGCGGAATCTCTTATCGGTTAGCATTTCTTTCATACGGTTCACTTCTTCTTGAGTCAGTTGAGTTGAATATATTCTTCTGCAAAGTCGAAAGGGAGATGAGGGGCATTTCTTAAGTGCCTGGTTCTTCCAGTGGTAAAAGACAGAAGAGGAGATATTGCAAAGCCGGAGGATGAATTTGAAGTTGATGTCCTTCTTGTATTTAAGAATTGAATGGACAAATTTCTCTTTGTTTTCACTAATGGTTTTCTGAAATTGAGAAGATCTTTTGAGTATGACTGAGAATGTTGCTGCAAATTTGAGATAGTATCTGATCACTGTTGCTGATTCTCTTCTTTCCAGCAATTTTTCCAGAAGATCGATTTTGGAGAGCTCAGCTCCGAAATATTTATCATCCTCTTCCTTCCTCCACCTCCATTTGGTGGATCTGTCAATGCAATTGGTGTATTTGTTCGGGAGCTTTCCTCTTCTGAATAGCTGTTTGATGCTGGTGTGATATGAATTGTAATGTTTCAATTTTGAGAGGTCTTTATCAGATATCCCGGTTTATGAAAAATGTAACCTGTGAGATTTGAAGTTTTTGATGAAGAAATGTCAGGTACCTGTTTTTCCTGGATGCAGTTCCACTCCCAGAATCAAACCATTAGTGAGCAATTATCGTTAAAATTGTAGAAAGTTTCGTCATAGGAACCGCAGAGTTAAAATGAAAGCTATAAGGAAACAAAGGGAAGGAACAGACTGCTGGGATGAGATCAGCGAAGCTAAAAGAACTGCGATTGAAGAAAGCATTGCTGAAGCAGATCGTGGAAAGCTTATACCCCATGAGGAAGTGATGAAATAGGTCCGGGAAAAATACAACTTGATAGGTTAGCGGGAGTAGTAGATTGGACTTCGGACAAAATTGGATAACTTTGAAATGTTATGATTACTACCCTTAAATATGGATCGAAGAAGGACAGCATAAACAAAATGTTGGACCGTTTATCTATTAAGTCCAGAAGAGGAGTAGACACAAAAAAATATTCTGGAATAATCAAGCTTAATAAGGATCCCCTGCAGATTCAAAAAGATTTGAGGAATGAGTGGAAATAAGCTTTTTTATGATACAAATATCCTTTTATACCTCTTGAAGGATGGCAAGGATCTTCGGGTGGTATAGGTCTTTGCCGGGCATAAGAAGATCAGTACAACAGAGAAGTACCGTCAGAGCGGTCTGGAAGAGCTGCAGGCAGCCATCGAGAAACATCATCCGTTGGGGTGATGGGAAACATAAGTGGAGATTAATCCGTAAATTTGTATATAAACAGAGCAGTATGGGAACAGCAGAGTTAAGAAAAGAGGTTCACAGCTTGATCGAGAAAGCAGACAAGGGATTCCTGAAGAAGGTCTATGCTATGAGCAAGGAGCAGGAAAAAGCTATTGTTGTTGGATATGAGGTCGATGGCACCCCCATTACACAGGAAGACTTGATAAAACAAGCTAGAGAAGCTTCAGCACAAGTTAAGACTGGGAATTACATCACCCAGGAAGATCTGGAAAAGGAGATGGAAAATTGGTAAAGAAGGAACTTCCTGTTAGATGGTCTCCTAAGGCTAAGCAGAGGCTCGACGGTATCTATGACTATATTGCTGAAGACTCAGTAAGCGCAGCCAAGCATGTTAAAAGAACCCTCTCCCAAATGGCCAAGAGCCTGGGACACTTCCCTGAAAAATACTCCAAAGAAGAATACCTGACCGATGAACCAGAGAACTACCGGTTAGTATCCAAATGGCGGTACAAGATCATATACGAGGTAACGGACAAATACGTGAATATCATCAACATCTTCAATACCAGTCAGCATCCTTCCAAAATAAGGAGAGTAACGGAGCATTAGACAGTCCTCAGCAAATCCCAAAGTATAATTGAAATTTTCTGTTGTAATATTGCAACGAAGGAGTTTATTCCTTCGATTAGTATTTCATCGGGTTTTTTCGGTTATAAACCCGTTAGACCAATAGGGGTCATGTGTTTTTTATTATTCGGATTTTGGCAGATCCCACAGGTAGTACTTGTATTTTCTGCTATTCTGGCTTGTCTGATATTTTTCATCTGTGCACTCCATTTCTCGGTGGGTACTGCCATTCCTAAGATTGCTTCATGTGGTGTTAGTCCACCCAGGGAGTGATGAGGCCGGATGTGGTTGTAATCTGTTGAGATCTTCATTTGTAAGGAAAAGAGGTATATCGGTTGCATACTTTTATGATTTTGAAATGGTTAGAGGAAGTAAGAAAATGGTTTTTTTGATTGAGTATTCAGATACTATTACTCAATAACCTGGACAACCTACTGAGCAAGCTGGAGAAGTTCCATCCCTTAAATCAAACCATTAGTGGATATTAATCGTTAAATTTGTAAAAAACAGCGTCATGGGAACAGCAGAGTTAAGAAAAGAGGTTCGAAGCGTGATCAATAAGGCAGATGATAAGTTCCTGAAGAAGGTCCTTGCCTTGGCCAAGAGCTACGAAGATGAAGAGGAGGACTACACCCTTCCCGGACCTCCGATGGATGTTGAAACCTACCGAAGAAGAATCATTGAAGCCAGTGATCGAGTAAAGGCTGGCCACTATACCACATCGGAGGACCTGGAAAAGGAGATGGAGCAGTGGTAAAAAGGCACTACAAAGTCATCTGGGATGATGCAGCAAAGGCTTCACTTCGCAGGATCTACAACTACATCAAGAAACGGGAATCCAAAGAACAAGCAGCACGGGTAAGATCCGAGATCAAGAAAGAAGGCGACAGCCTTGGATTTATCCCCCACAAATATGCCAGTGATCCGTTTATGGAAAAGGATCCCAGGGACATCCACTATCGAATAATCTGGAGCTACCGCATAATCTACCAAATCACCAAGGAGAACATCGCTATCCTTGATGTAATCCATACCAGCCAGAGTCCGGAGAACATGAGGCTGGTTCGTTAGCAATCCGACTCCCCGCCCTTCTGTAGCAGCTTTTTTGGCATGCTTTTATGCAGTTTCCATATGGCCCACTCCAGGCAAAAAGACACACCAAAAAAGCTGCTAATCAAAGCACCAGGTAGCCAATGAAGCGTTCACTATATTATTTCGCAGGGCATAGTATGCTATTGAATTGACCGGCCAGTAGCAGAATCTCTTATCGATTAGCATCTCCTTCATATTGTTCACCTCAGTTGCTGTAAGCTGGTTAGAATAGATTCTTCTGCAAAGCTGAAAGGGAGAGGAAGGGCATTTTTTGAGTACCTGGTTTTTCCAGTGGTAAAAGACAGAAGAGGAGATATTGCAAAGTCGGAGGATTAGTTTGAGGTTGATCTTCTTCCGGTATCTGATGATAGACCAGACAAACTGCTCTTTGTTTTCGCTGAGGGTATTTTGAAATTGAGAAGATTTTTTGAGTATGCCTGAGAATGTTGCTGCAAATTTGAGATAGTTTCTGATCATTGTAGCAGATTCTTTTCTTTCCTCCACCTCCAGATGGTGGATCTATCAATACTTGAAGCGTATTGATGCTGGTATGATAGGAGTTGTATTGTTTCAATTTCGCAGGGTTTTTTATATATCCCGATTGTTGGAATATGTAACCGCTCTAAATCGAAGTTTTTGACGAAAAGATGTGTAAAAACAGCTTCTGCACCTGAGAGAGGGAGTTAAGGCGTAATTGCCAGTAAAAATGTTCATTTCATTAAAGTAGAACCGAATATGAATTGTAAATCCGCAGTAGATCAAACTATATGAACTATGAATCTGGAGGCCAGAAAAGTGAACCTTATTAACTGGATATCTTCGATACAGGAATCAAATCTTATCGAGAAGCTTGAAGCTCTGCAAAAAGAAGGTTCTGACTGGTGGAATAAGGTGAGCAAAGAGGATAAGCAGGCCATCGATGAGGGGCTGGAACAGCTTGACGGGGGGTGTTTATTCCCTCGATTAGTATTACAGTAGGATGTTTTAGTTTAATAAATCGTGATACCAATATGAGTCAGTATTTATATTATTCTGACACTAGCAAATCCTACATGTATTACTGTTATTTTCAAATATTCTGGCTTGCCTGGCTTGTTGCATTTGTGCGGCGGATTTTGGCTGAGACTTTCTCAGAAACCTGGTAATTCAGGACAAAACGAGAGTAATATTTAACGGTATTTACACCTGTCATGCAAAAGGGAGTAAAACTTACCTTCGTTCCAAATGCTAAATTGTACAAATCTATAATGGCAGACAAAAAAATTGAAAATCAGACAGCAAAAGAAGTTGTAAATTACAAAGAAGCTCTTTGGCACTGATTAGAACAACACCAGGAACAACACTTTCCAATACCAATGGAGAAGTCATTTATACTCCTCCATCAGGAGAATCTTTAATTTGAGAGAAATTGGGAAATCTTGAAAAGTTTATCAATGAAAACAACTTCAGAAGAGATTAGAAAAGAACTGCCAAAAGCATATTCTAAAGACTTGCAGATTAATGACAATACTGGAAAAAGAATAGCGCGTCTACTGAAGCACGAAATTTATAGGAAATGTATAGAGTACCTTCACAGCCTTTCCCTTTTGTTTGCCGGGTGTCCATTTGGGAGAGGACATGACCAACCTGATGGCTTCCTTGTCGAGGTACTCATCCACGCTACGTACCACAACCGCATCCACTACTTCCCCTCTACTATTTACCGCAAATTGGACTATTACTCGTCCGCTTACTCCATTTTCGACAGCAATTGCAGGATAACGCAGATTCTGACCTATATATATACGGAACTCGATGGCCGGGTCATCGCCGTTAAATGTGGGCATATCCTCAACTATATAGAACACCTCTTCCCCTTCAGGTACTTCCATTTGTTGGGGGGAGGTCTCTGTATATTCCTTCTCAGGCGGTTCTGCATCCTTCTCTTCGCATGCAAACAAAAGGACGAGTCCGGCCAATACAGGGACCAATAGCAAAGGCTTAAATTTAGCCGGCAGGGAGGATTTATTTTTGTACATCATTTTGATTCTGTTTTTCAGGGTGGAGTTAAAACTACTGGTAACCACAATGGGTAATGAACCAGTGATCTGGCTCAGAAGAAGGGATTGATACCTTACGGGACTGGCTGACTGATTAAGTACACCAGAGTCGGCAAGGTACTCATGGGTATCTCTCAATGCACTCTTAAGAAGCCACATGAAAGGATTAAACCAGAAAAGGATCAGGAGGAATTCCACGAATAAATTATCGTAACTATGCCCTTGCCTGATATGGATTATTTCATGATCGATAATATACCTTTCGTTAGAGTTGTCAATCAAATTGCTGTTCAGGTAAATGGTCCTGAAGAATGAAAACGGGGCGATCTCACGGGGAATATGGATAAGTGTATACCCAATGATTTCATTTCTTTCCCCTTTCCTCTTCAGAATAATTACTCGTGCAATTCCCAGGCTCATTCTGACAAATAGCAGGGATACTCCTGTAAAGTAAATTACAATTATCATCAGCCGCCAGTTGAAGGAAGCGTTGACAGCATGACCGGTATCTTTACCCACGCTTAGTTCAGGAATTCTGAAAGCCTCAGCCATAAGCGGAAGAGCACTTAATGACGATGTGACAGAGCTGAAGAGACTCAAATTTCCAAGGGGAAGAATACAGGCAACGACCAGGGTGCCCAGAAGGTATAAGCGGTTAAAACGAAAATAGGTCTCCTTTCTGAGGAAAAGCCAGTACAAGGCGAATAAAACAGCCAGGCTTATACCTGATTCAATGACATAATTAGCTACATCAATCATGGTCCTTCTCTTTGTTGTTCTCCGTTTCTTGTGCTATTATTCTACTAAGTTCTTCCAGTTCCTCCTGGCTTATATTCTCCTCTTTTACCAGGAAGGAAACTACACTCTCAATGGAGTTGTCAAAGTAGTGTGTCAATAATCCTTTGAACTTTCGCCTGCGGTATTCAGCTTTTGAGATTATAGGGAAATACTCATGAGTCTTGCCATAGGGTTTGTGGCTGACAAATCCTTTCTTTTCCAGGATCCTGACAATGGAGGCAACGGTGGTATAGGGCTGGTCGGCGTTGGGCAGCTTATTCATTATGTCCCGGACCAGGGCGCGTTTCAGGTCCCACAAAACCTGCATGACTTCTTCTTCCTTTGTTGTAAGATTCTCCATAAATCAATATTACAACTTATTTTCAAGTAATATTACTTAAATACACGATATGTTACTGCAAAGTACGTAATATAGAACCATTCTATATGTAAAGAGCTTCTGAATCAGTTCTCTGCATATTGAAATGCGATGGTTTTTGATTCCTGATCTGATCTGAAATAATCACTTAACGACAATCAGAATACAAATTGTTGAAAGGGTGGACAATCTATTATTGCTAAGTTGGTTCAAGGTCTGAGAGGGTTACTTACCAGGATGTGATAGAGTATCTGAAAACCTTCAAAACAACACCTTGGAGGATCTCTGCCGAACGTTTATTCAGAACATCAGGTGCTGCAACTGGCCAACATCTAAAAAATCGGAATTAAACAGGGAGACAGATATCCAGGTTGTCTATAATATCACCATCAAGGTTCCGGTGATGAATGCAGCTACCCACCATATGTAAGCTATTCTTGAATAGAGGTGAAGCGGACGGGCAACTTTCTCTTCTGAGCCGCTCTTCATTCTAAATTTCCAGAGAAGAACCGCATCGATAATCATAAGCGTCAGTGAGGAGTATCCCAGTATTCCATGTATGGTGAAGGGACTATTTTCTGAGACTATAATCATCATTGTAGTTGCACTGATATCAAGGACTACACCAAGCGTTAAAAATATTAGTACCAGGTTGATAACCTTCCTCTTTTTCTGCTCAGTGATGATGGCAATGGAATAAGAAATTAACGCTAGTGTGACAACTGTTGCAGCAATTCTGGCAAGTGGAAGCATAAGTAAGAGTGATTTAGTATATAATTAGATAATATCTATTCTGTGTTTAATCTTGCAAATTCAATGGATGGATATCCCTTTATTCCGGCTTTATTGAAATAGCTTTTAAAACGGAATTTATAAAGTTCATTGTTTGCATCTCTGACAATATAGGTATATCCGGGCCTGACTTTATACTCAGCTGAGTTACTGGCTTCATCTACAGTTACCGATTTCCAGTCATGACCAATGATATCCTGAGTGGAAGAAAAAGTATTAAGATTGGCATTGGAATAGTTCACATCCAGGAAATGAATAGTTGTATCCAATGCCGCTTCAACCAGATTCGGGTTGAGCAGGACTCCTCTCACATAATAAGGAGCAGGTATGCTGTCGTCGGTATATAGTATCGTAAAATATTGTGAGAAGAGAATATCCCATCTCTCCTTTTCTGGTTCCAGCGGCATGGTGCTGTTATCTTCAATGGAGAATTGAATGTAATTGATGCCGTTATCCTTCATCACTTCGATCGTATCCGGATCGCTCACCTCGGGATCGCCAATCAGGAATGTATACGCTTCTTCATTTACAGATATGAATTGGACCTTTTTAGCAAGGTCATATGCGATTCCATCGTATGTACCAATCAAATAGACTTCGTTGGTATAGCTTGGTATTGCATCGTCAAAACTTACCCAGGAGCCAATTGCAGTGGAATCGGGATTGCCATCAGATTTGTCCTGCTTCCATATTAAGTCAGGATTCACAGTAAAAACAGAATCCATTTGGCTTGACCCGGTATGGGCTACCCCCCAGAAATCTGAGGAGTTGATTCTGATGTGGGTTCCAGACTCGGCACATTCGAAAGATAGTACCCATTCAGTGTTCTCATTTTCAGACACGACAGTCCCGGTACTGAAATCAAAATATACCTGGTAGTGGTAAATGGAGTTTTGAATTGAAAGGGAATCAACATTTTCGGGTAGCGCATAGGGTGGTACCGCCTGATCTTCCTCAAAACACGATACGACAGTCAGAACAAAGAAAATCAACACACTATAGGCCTTCCACTTCATCTGTTTCTATTTGTCAAATCTGTTAAATGTATAACTTGCCTTCAGGAAAAAGGTACGACCCCAATTCAACAGTGCACTGCCATCGGAACCACCTGTATGGACTCCACCGCTACCCGAAGAGGATATTGATTTATTGTCAAAAATATTCTTTACCCCACCTGTTAGCCGAACAGCATCATTGAGCAGAGGGACACTTAATGTGGCATCCAAATTGTGATAAGCATCCAGATAATTAAGAGAGACATCGTATATCTCCCCGGTCTCCATATCTATGGAACCAACATATCTGCTATACCTGTCTGTGTATTTATAGAAAAGAGATAGTTCGAACCGGTACTTCACATTTTTATATTTCATGTTGGTTGTAAAATCGGTACTTTTTGTGAAGTCACTTGTATTGATAATACTGGAGAGCTGGTTGTGAAATACGCCCGCATTCACTGTTAATCTTGGGTGCAGCTTATAGGTTATATTTGATGAAAATCCTTTTGAGATCATGGCACCTGCAGGCACATTAAAATAGACGGCAGATGTGGGGTCGTTCGGATCATACAATAGTTCAATTTTATTAAATATTTTATTGTAGTAAACATTGGTGGAATTCGATAATATATGGCTCTTTTTATCCAGGTTGATGTCCATCCAAATATTAAAATTATTACCTGTTTCGGCCTCAAGATCCGGATTTCCCTGAATATTATGATTGATGTCCTGGAAGTTCAGATAGAGTTCCTTTATGGAGGGCGCCCGGAATCCCTTGGCATATGAGCCCCTCAGACTCATTATTTTAATGATGTCCCATTTGACATTCAAGGAGTAAACCAGTGGAGCTTCGAATTTGAAGTTGTAGATATACCTGATGCCGGGTTGTAGGTTAAAATTTTCATGTGGTATGATATTCATACTTAGAAAACCAGAAACATCACCGATACTTTCGGTTTCTACCAATCTTTTGCTGACCGCAGTCTCGTAGTTTATCTCGTATCCGGCCTGGAAGGATATCTTATCAAGGTCCTCATTGCTGTAAGTCCCCCGACTGAAATAGTTATTGAAAGTGGTTGTATCATTGGCCGACTCAGATGGTAGAACAGTTTTTTCCAGATTTACAAGATCATTCAGATAGCTTATTTTGGATTTTCTATAACTGGAATAGGCCCCAGCTATCTGCATATTTTGCTTGTCTCCCATTTTTTTATTGAGATCAATTTTTGTGTCCCATCGATTGGTAAAATGGTAATAGTCAAATGCTCCTTCATAATTCAGATCAGGATTTAAATTCCCATTGTCTCTAAGCTCTTCATCAAAATAACTTGCAGATATCTTCGCTTTCCAATCTTTAATTGTCAGGGAGTAATATCCATCTATGTTATATTGCACCTTTGGATTCCACTCCTTCGCCCTGCTTGTATCGACCTCTGAATAACCTCCAAAAAAATACCTGCCCGCGGAGAGACCAAATGCATTTTTACCTGTATTTGCGGAGAAATTCGCGTCAATATCGTATACCCCAACCGTTTCGTAATATCCTTCAACGCCGGCTGAAATACTTTTACGCTTGTTCTCTTTCGTAATAATGTTGATGACCCCGGCCATGGCATTGCTGCCATAGACCACCGACATTGGGCCCTCAACAATTTCAATGTGATCAATGGAAGAGACATTTATCTGAGAAAGATCCAGTATACCGTTCTGTCTCCCAACCATGGGTACTCCATCAACAAGGATTTTAACATGCTCACCTCCAAGTCCCTGAATCCGGACAGTCGATCCCAAAGCAGCATCTCTTACATAGGAGAAATTCAGCTCATTTGAAAGAAGTTCCGATAAATTTGTTGCTCCCTTATTCTCCACAACACCATTGTCGATTACCTTCACTTTATAGATAGATTGATCGATTCTTTTTGGTGAAAATTGAGCTGTTACAACCACCTCTTCAAAACCTGTCATTGAAGGCAGTAGATACAAGTTCCCTGAGGTGCCTGGAGATATGGTATCAATCAAAGTCTGATAACCTACAAATGAAACAGAAATAAGAGATCTCTTTTGTGCGGTGTTTTCAACTACTCCATTTCCATCTGAAAGGGCGTAGGAGGTATCCTCTTTATCCAGACTCTCAAAACATACATGAGCATTTGGAAGAGTGATTCCCGTCTCTTTGTCTATGATAACAAGATTAGACTGGGAAAACACAACACAATAACCACACACAGATAGAAATACCGTGGCACAAATTGTTCTCTTCCACATTACAAACGAAATATTTTCTGATTAATCTAAGTACTCCTTCTCGAAAACAATCTTGCCTGAAGCACTGCCATCCGTGCTGATGAAGATCATTTTGTAAATCTCCTCCCCTTTTTTCACAAAATAGCAAAGATCTTCCTCGACCGTATAGGTGAAGGTGCCCATATCAAAGGACTTCCAATCAGAACCAATGATAGAAATATCATCGTCAAAAACGGCAGTGCCTGGATCGGCCAGATCAGTATCGGTATATCTTATTTCCGCTGTCTCGACTTCTCCGTTTGTCAGAACTCCTGTTACTATATATGGAATAGATTCATCGTGATATTTGGTAAAGAGGAGATCCCATGAATCGATATCAGGTTCAATATCCAGAACCTCTCCACTTGAAAGTGAGAAATAGATGAAATTTTTGCCTGAATAATCGCCACAGGAAATTTCCCTGGATTCCCCAGCTTCATCAATATTCCCATATTTAATAGAAAAGGAATTTGTCATGGCAGCGCGTTTCTCAATGAAAATCTTTTTTAATGAGCCGTCGCCTAATTTGATAAGAAACAGCGAATCTCCCATAACATCATGTGTTTGTGTATTATACACGCCCCAACCGTAATCGGGATGGCCCAGATCATTTCTGTCAAAAGCTCCATAATACCAGGAGGTGTCAGAATTGTACATGGCCTGCCATTCAGAGATGCTTGAGGTATCTATGGCATCCCATGCTGTTTGGTCTCCGTTGGGATAGGTATATAATTCCACCCCGTAACCTTCATTGATTAATACTGTCGAACTCATAGGATCGGTCGAAAATGCTATATCCCAGGCGGAACGAGGGGATGTTTCCACAATTCCGTTCTCAAGGCTGTAAAATACTTCATCTGCATATCCGGCACCCATACTTATTGAATCAGTTAAACTAAGTGGTGGAATGGGTTCATTTGGATCTTCACAGGATGTCAGAATGAAAACAGCAAGCATTAGGTAGATTAGGTTTTTCGCATTCATATTTTTTATTTTAAAGTCTCGATTATTAATATTTTGATTAAATACTATTCTCATTACATATTCCCGGAAAGGGGCCATCGCAGTAGAGAATGGACAATGATAATATTCAATTCTGAAGCAAATCTGTTGATTTCAGCCTTTACGGGGTCAATAATTCATAATCCAATATTGCTGGTTGAGGGAAATTGCAGAACTGATAAGGAGTAATTCTGGTAATACGCAGTCGTAGAGGTGTATAGCGCTAATTATTTGAATTAGTAATAGCTGCAATAAAGAGAATATGTTTTATAATGGGAATCATTATTTATTTATATTCCAAATTAATCAAAGGTGGGCTCGAAAGCTCGGTCCACTGTTCCCCATAGTTTACCTCTGATATTCAAATGTATAGGTGAACTTCACTGTGATGTTACGCTGTTCATAAATGGGTAGATTGGGGATCTCCCGATCGAGCATGGTATTTCTTCCCTCGTTGAATACGATATAAAGATCGGTCCCTTCCTTCGGGTTATACCTGAACCGAATGTTTGAAATTACCTTATGAATGGCTGTGTTATATTGAATATATGCAGAAAGGGAGAGCTTTGTATTCAGCATATAAAGCGCTTTTAATCCTGCTATGTGATTTTTAAGCTGCTGGTTTCGTTCGGGGAAATTTACATAATCGTACCTGTAACTTCCCCCCAGCTCAATGGAAGCACCTATCACCCAGGTGGGTTCAATAGCGGGTGATATCCTGGTTCCATCGTAAAAACCTCCACCTTCAAAAGTGAACATGGAATAGAGGGTCCGGGACATAGGGGTTGTTAGCATCAGTTTGGTATTTACAAAACGGTAAGTACCCACAGGGACAAGAACCGGATCCAGAATTTCGAACTCCTCCTCCAGTTTTTCAGTCTGCAGTATCAGGTTAAAGGATCCCATCCAACCACTCTTTGCATTAAAGAACCAGCCGGGAGTCAAATAGTGCATCAGCAAGGATTCGTCCTTCGCGCTATAGAGGTTGTAATTCAAAAGAGAGATATGGTGAGTCTGTAACCACGACTTCTCAGGAGAAATCCAAATGTACCTCAAATCTACCATGCCTCCGAAGTAGTCATCAAATACCTCCAGGCCAATGCCAGGTTCAAATTCTGTTCCCGAATAAGTAAAAAGAAAGGAGTAGGTAAAACCCTGCTGTTTTCGCTTTTCCCAACTAAGCATCAGGCGGGTAGGATCCAGGGAGAGTGGGTTATTTACCGAGCTGTCTTTGAAGGTCTGAGCCCATCTCACAGTGAGGTAGTCGTCACCTACCACCCGGATTACACCATCCAGACCATAGGCCACATTGTAACTCCCATCTACTCCCAGGCGGGAGGTGATCATTCCACCGGCATAGGAGTATTCATTGAATACCCTCTTTTTGGCGCGGAATACCCCAAAATTTTCAGAAGGTAACTCTTCGAATGAGGCCGTTTGAAGATCCATTAAACCAATATCCCAGTCTTTGATCCTGGTATTTAATCTCGCTCCGCCATAAATGCGGACCGGGTTCCCTTCGTGCAATCCAATGCGCCGGCTGTAGAAAAGATTGTTGGGCCCTCCCAAACCAAAATCAAATATGCTGCTTCGCTCCAGGAAGAACTGCCTCTTTTCGGGAAATACCAGGCTAAAACGGGTCAGGTTAAACTGTTGGTCGTCTGCCTCCACCTGTGCAAAATCTGTATTGATGGTGAGATCCAGGGTGGTATTGGGATTGATTCCATATTTTATATCGAGCCCCGGTTCCAGCTTGTAATCCTGTTGATAGTCATAGGCTGTTTCGGCATCGTTCAATTCATAACCCTGTTCAAAACTGGTAAGCAGGTAAGGACTGATGTAAAGTGGTTTCTTCGGGCGCAACCCCTCAAACTCCACTTCTTCAAAAAGCGAAGGTTTCATATTGCTGAAGCGACCCCATTCATTGGAGATGGCTGGAAATACAATTCCTTCATTCTTGGCCGGTATCCAGCGAAAAAAACTGATGCCCATCACGGTTATACCCTCCTGCTCCTGGAAGCGCAAACTGGAAATGGGAATGCGCAATTCCACATACCAACCTTTATCATTTATGGAGGTCTTTACATCCCAGAAAGTGTTCCAGCTGTCGTTCATGGGTTCTGAATCCATCATCGGTGTGGCATCATTCATCACAGTGGCATCCCAGCGAAGTCCGAGCGGATTGGTAAAAAACATCAGGGAATTCTCCTTGTCATTATAAGAATCGATGGAGATCCCAAAGAAGTCGCTGCTCAGGGTTACCATATCCCTCTTTTTTCCAATGGCCTGGATATATTCAGGTTTGGATGCATAGAGTTTCGCTCCCACATATAGATAGTCGTCGTTGTACCCCATTCTGATATCAGAACGTTCTGAAGGGGTAAGCCCAAAGGTGGGCGCATGCGTGATCAGAGGGAAGGTATCCAGCGCAGTCCAGGCCGCTTCGTCGGGTACTCCGTCGAAGGTAATTTCTGACTGCAACCTCTGTATGACCCTTCTTTCCTGGGCTGACATCGGTTGGATTCCGCCGCTGAATACAGCAAGGCTTAGGGTGAGTATGGAAATCAATTTTCTCACGTACTGTGGCGTTTTGTGATCGGATTGGAAAAATACAACTATAATATTCCAGAAGCAAGCAACCTTGTTGCTGCCTGAAGCAAACTGGAGGCAAGCTTTCGAACAGCCTTTAAAGGAAAAGATCCATGAAGTTGGTAAAGAAAACAGAGGTGTATAAGGTTCATCTGATTCTGGCATTGTTTCTCCTGTTGATGGCCTGCGAGAAGGAAGGTTATGTAGCCCCGGAGGATCAGCCGGTCTATTTTGAGTACCATTATGTGAATTTTGCCTGGGGCCATCAGGACCATGGATGGCTTATAGATTCTGAAGGAAATATAAGGAGATTTGAGTTTCCTGAATCCTATCATGCAGTTACTCATGGAGATTACCTGAGCCTGGAGCAGCTGGAACATAACCTGGGACAGGCCGACTCGGTGATCGGTGATGTGGATATAAAGGAGTTTGAGAAAAGAGTAAAATGGATCCAGGGAGCCTCGGGTGGAGAGATTACTAACATACACATGCAGGGGGCAGATATGGGATTGGGGGTTTTTGCCTGTTATAAGTATAATCCGATGGAGGAGGCCTACCAGTTTATCCTTCTCTCTGCAGATGGAGATTACCAGCAATACAATCGATCGCCTGATGCTGAAAAGCTGGTGGAGTGGTTGAAAGAATTAGTGTAAGAAAACCAAGCAGTACTAAAAAGGAGAGAAGGCCATCAGAGGCGCTTCCCGTACCTGTCAATAGCTTCTTCCCGGGAAATATGAGAAGTAGATTCAACAAAATCCCTATTTTTTTATCCATCTGAAAGTTCATGAAATCAATTACTTAGGAAAATTATTAAAAATATTTCCCAAAGTCAATAGGGGTGAAGTGAATGTTGGGGTGTGCTATAAGTGAAACCAATAAAAGTGGAATCAAAAAAGCCATTCATAATTATTCACAAAAATTAGAAATCATGAAAAAGTTATCTATTTATTCGTTCGCATTTTTCCTTCTTGCTGTACTTTTCTTCACAGCCTGTGAAAACACATTTGAGGGTCCGGACGATCCAGTGGTGGAAGGAACCATTATACCTGAACAGCTATCAATCGATATTCCGGAAGCACTGTCACAGGATGCTACCATTTTGAAGGGGGCTCCTGTAGTGGACACCCTTAAGGGAAGAGAGATCTATGGACATTTACGCTTCTTTATTCACATGGGCGATCATGGTGGCCGGATGGTCAAGCATATCATTTATGCACTTCGCAGGTATAACATCGACCAGGTGAAGACGGTTACCTATGAGAGTGAGGATGATGGTCGCATCAAGAACCTGGTGGTGGTTGAGGGTCCTGAGTTCGACGGACGCATCTGGGAGTATGGATTAACCATTACGGATGCTGAATCGGAAGGCAATCCCGATGGAGGGAAGGCCATGCAAATATTCTGGAACAGCCATCCCAAAGAGGGAGTCACAATGATCAAGCCTTACAACCTGGATCGCACCAACGAAGGCCGTATGGCTGAAGCCATGTTCAGAATCGATTATAGTGGAGCAGGTGAAATGGGCTATGACCACCATATGATTGTTTCCATAGCCGATCTACCTTCTGTTGATCCTTTACTGGCACCTTTCTCCATGGACGGTATGAAAATGTTTGTAGGGAAGAAAGGCGACTATGTGGATGTCTATGGAAATTCCAGCCACCCCAATGCCAAATTCCTTACTGAGAAAGTGGGTTACAACTGGGCATTTGTTGCATCTGGTTCAGAGACTGAGGATGCTGCCGTTGCTGAAGTGGGATTGCCGCTGAGTACGCTTGATGCAGAGGGACGCTCTGTACTTCTGGAAGAGTATTCCATCCACAATGTGCTCTACAACGAGGTGAAGACCATATGGCCCTATGCCAGTGAGGAGATCCTGGAAGCATGGCTTACCAACACAGAGGCTCCCGGTTTCTTTGACAAAGGAGGTTTTATTCAGGGAGGTGAGGCACCAGCACCTGAATTTCTGCCCCTGGTTGACCGGATTTTGGGACTGGCCCCCTATAATCCAAAATCAATTGCCAACCTGGAAATAAACTTCAATTAGGGCTATACATATAGATGATCATAAAGGAGGTCATTCAAACCCCATTCACTTCGGTGGATGGGGTTTTATTCGTAAGCCTTGCACTTGAGATTACCAGTTGTTGAAAGTTCTGAATGTGACGAAAGTCCTGCAGGTCAAGCTGGAGGAATTTCAATTAGCTGATATTTTGCTCCTGTTTTGTGCGGCTTTCTACGGGGGATTTCTTAACTGTCAATAATCGAGGATATTAAGGTTTGAAAAATTGTGAATTAGGGTGTCCTGGGCTTTGTTATTCATGGGGACTCTTATCGACCATCTTTACAAGTATCCAGGTCAGATAGACACGGTTCTTCTCCTGAAATTCCCTCACCACATCCTGAATTGTAAAGCAAACGTGTTTCTACAGGAAAACTGCTGCAACTAATTAGTGCAGAGTTATAAATAATCTGATTATTAGCCTTATTGGTTACTAAACGGATAATATTAATCTATCGAGAGCTAATTAATATCCAGTTATTAATCAAATTAGCTAACAACTGGCTAATATGTATCTGCCCGCCCACTCCACCTCCCGATTTATTTCGTCCTTAGTGTCGACATCAGCCTAGTCTGTAACGTATACAAATAAAAGAGTAAGAGCTGCCGGATAAAATCCCCCTGTATTGTGCGGCTTTCTATAAGCGATTTCTTAACTATCAATACTCGAAGATATCAAAGGCTTCACTTCGTAAGATTTACAACTATATCAAGAAACGGGAGTTCTGAAAATATGAAGCTGGTCTGAAAATGATCCCGGCCCCCTCTTCTACGCCGGTTACTTCCTGGCTGAATTTGAGCAAGCCCTAGCAAATTTCATACGTGATATTAACATATTGTAAATGTGGTTGGTATTCAAAAAAACTTTCACAAATTGAAATGACCTTTCATTGAATCATCAACCCCACTAATTAGGGTTTATTAATAATTAAGAAGTAATGGCAAGAGGCACTTATATTTCTAAGAATTTGACTCAACACCAAATCGACTTTATGCTTGACCATAAAGAAATGGTATCTTCACTTTATCTGAGTTGAAAAAGGTTTCGGAAACTAAATGATGTGGGATTGAAATTCGGGAGAATATATAGCCAATTGGAAACTAAGGCTAAACATTTCCAAGGAGGAGATTAAAGATGTCATAAACAATCAATATTATTCCAGGGAACTATTCCACCCAAATAAGGCCATCCCCCCACCGCTCCTCTAAAACCTCCATGGAAGATTCATGGGTAATTCCCAGCATAAAGCCGCCTCCTGAACCATTGAGTTTCAGGTAGTATTCATTGCTGACCTGTCCCTCGATCCATACATCCAACATCTTCTCAGGAATCATTTTGCTGAAGTGATTGAACTGGTAATCCGATAGCAGCCGCACCAGCAGTCCGGGATCGGCATCCCGTTCCCCCAGGAGAGTTTCAATGAGTTTCTGATTAAGAGGCAGGTACTCCTCTTCAATGGAACGCTTAAAACCATGATCTTCCAACTGGCTCAGAAAATGTTGCACCAGCGGACCCGTTTCAAATTTCTCACCTGAGTTCAGAAGGAAGAACCTGTATCCGCCAGGTATATCCGCTGGATCGAACAAAACCTTTTCAATAGTTCCTGTGGCATGGAACCTGAGTGCCGAACGCGCATGGCAGGTCAAAGCATCTACCCCCGAACTTTTGCCATGAAAGTAGGATTCAATGGAAGCCAGATCCTCCTTCTGCTGTTGAAAGGTCAGGGTATTGGAGGTGGGGAAAAACATGTCGTAGATGGCTGCGCTTACCGCACCCGAACTACCCAGTCCGAATCCAACGGGGATATTCATATCCAGCCAGTAGGTTTGAAGATTTTCGGCAAACTTGTTCATATCGGGAGGGGCATGGAAGCTGCCTGATGGAATGCTCTGAATAAACTGGTAGAGCAGCTGGATATACTTCAACGATTGCTGAACTTCCTCTTCCTTACCAGGAGGTAGGTCATCCACCGATCTGATCTCTGCCTGGAATCTGTGGAAAGGAATGGTGAGTGCACTTCCACCCACCACCACTCCGTATTCACCTGCCAGCATGATTTTTGAAGGATAGGGAGAAATGTTTTTCATGTGGTTATTTTTTGCGGACCCGGTCCCATTTTATCATGAATGATTCCCTCGTTTTCGCAATGGCTGACAAGTTCGGATTGAATAAATGTCTCCACAGGAGTGGCATCGGCATCGGCAAAGAGGAGGTGTACATTGGCACCTGCATCCAGTGTAAATCCGAGTCTGTGTCTGGTCTCAGACCTGAATTCTCGTATTTTTTGAAGTATGGAAAGCGTGTTGGGTTGCATCAGCAGGTACCCTGGCTTGCTGGTCATCATCATGGCATGAAGGCTGAGGGCCTCCTCCTCCATGATTGCGATAAAACTTTCCCAGTCACCCTTGGTCATTGCTGTTTGGAGAAGCCTCAGGTTTTGCCTGGCCTGTTTAAAGCGGCTTGCAGCAAATGGGTTGGTGTCCATCAGGGCATGACCGGCACTGCTGGATACCCTCTTTTGCGCCGATTCAACAATCAGAATGGAATCCCTGAGTTTCAGGAAGGTTTTATGAAAATTGGTTACAGGGATGGCATACTGGTCGCTGGATTGGTTCCATCCCTCTGACTCTCCCCACAGCGCAAATTGGGGATAAACTGAACGGGAGGCGCTGCCCGATCCCAACCTGGCTATCTGGGAGGCTTTTTGCAGGAATTGATCCCGCTCCAGGAACCCGGTCACTTTTTCTTCCATAGAAACCAGGCATAGGGCCAGGGCTCCCATGGCCGAGGCACTGGAGGCAATACCAGATGAGTGTGGAAATGTATTCTCAGATTCTATCTCCAGGGAGGTGTGCGACAGGAACGGAATCAAGGGGGTAACGGAGTTAATGTATTTTCTGATACGCTCCTCAAAGGCGGGATTCTCCTTCCCTTCAAATCTGAATTGCAGGTTTCTATCTCTATTTCCCGGGTGGAATTTGTAGTTGATCTTTGTAAGGGTTCTGGCCTCCGTAAGTGTCAGGCTCAAGGAAGGGTTCATTGGAATCTGGATGGGCTTTTTACCCCAGTACTTGATCAGGGCGATATTGGAGGGACAGGCCCATCCAACGGTGCCGCTTTTGGGACTACTTATTTCTCTCT